>USPX01000455.1 GCA_900556665.1 uncultured Eubacteriales bacterium | reverse complement strand
GTTATAGAAGGTAATAAACGTGTTAGTGTACTCAAGTATGTAGGAGGTACAACCATTAGTGGTCACGTTATTAGATTGATTCCAAGACGTAATCCAGAAGATATACAAAATAACATTTACTATGAATTTATGGATTTCTATAAGGTAACTAGAATTAATAGTATTTGGTTCTCTAAAGAAGGGTCATTTGACGAATTACTCAGTTACTTCGAACAATATCCTTTTGAAGTAGATGAAGATACTGAACCTGGAGAGAAGGGTAAAATCTTTTTAGCCAATCTGTATCGTCCTTTTAGACAAATTTATCATGAACAAGGGGGCGGTAAATTAAGTATTACAACAGGTGACGCCTTTTTAACATTCTTAAAGGTCTATGGTTTAGAAACTGAGATTACACCTGAGAAGCATAAAGCTAATATTAAAAGCTTAATTACTGAACTTCAAAGTTCTGTGAAAGATGTCGTAAGCGTTGAAACAGAGGCTATCGAAACACCACGTAAGAAATTACGCTTTAGCAACTTAACAGACTTTATGTTACCTAAGAAGAATCTAAAAGTTGCCTTTGTCTATGCAAAGCAATCTGATAACTCTGGTTGGGCATATAGTCATGAATTAGGTAGACTACATATTGATAATGTCTTTAAGGATCAGATTACAACTGAAAAAATCTGTAATGTACCTGAAGATGAACGTGCTTTTGAAACCTTTAAAATGCTCGCAGAAACAGGGTATGATATTGTTTTTGCAACGAGTCCAACATTTTTAGCACCAGCTTTAAAAGCAGCCATTGAGTTTCCAAATGTCAAATTCTTTAATTGTGCAGCAACACACTCCTATAAATCCTTAACTTTATATTATGGCCGTATTCATGAGCCACGTTATTTATTAGGTATGATTGCAGGTAGTATGACACAAACAAATGTGATAGGTTACGTTGCACCTTATCCTATTTCAGAAGTTATTAGTAGTATTAATGCCTTTACATTAGGGGCACGCGCTGTGAATCCTTATGTAAAAGTCAAAGCACTTTGGACAAATCGTTGGGATAATCCAGAAGGCGGCAAATGTATTGCTGAAAAACTATTAGAAATGGGTGCAGATATTATTTCTAATGAAGATTTACCAATACCAGGAGATATTTCTAAAGGGTATGGTGTTTATAAAATCGATGCCAAAACCCATGAGAAAACACATTATGCTATGGCTATTTGGAACTGGGGTGTATTCTATGAAGGGGTTATCCAAAATATCTTAAATGGTACTTGGCGTACTTTATACGAGGACTCTGAAAAACGTACAATTAACTTCTGGCAAGGTATGAATAATGGTATTGTAGATATTCTTTATTCAAATCGTAATATTAATGCACCGATGAAGTATTTGATTGAAAATATTAAGAAATCTATTATACGCAATGAATTTAATATTTTTGAAGGTCCTATTTATGATCAAAATAAGACACTTAAAGTAAAACGTAATACTTCACTTGATTATAGTGACATTGTACATATGGACTGGTTAGTAGATGGGGTAGAGGGTGAAATACCTGATATTAAGACACTGATTCCTACTGATCCTTTCTCATATATGAAGGGACTTACAGGCAAGGCTTAAGCCTTATAAGACACATATACATGATAAAGCGGCAGAACCCCAGGTTCTGCCGCTTTATATATTTTTAGGCTTTTGATTCCCAAGCTATAAGCACGTAATCTTTACCTGTTTTTTGTTTAAGTGCTTGTTCAACCTCATATAAATCTTGTTTTTCAGTGTCAGAAAGATTTGCAATACAAAATGTATTATTCATAGGTTAATTTGCTTCAGAAATTAATTGGTACTGTGCATTATATAATTTAGCATAAAGACCTTCTGGACGCCCCAGGAGCTCTGCATGGGTACCACATTCAACTATGCTACTATTATCAATAACTATAATTTTATCACAATCTTTAATAGTAGATAGGCGGTGGGCAATTACGAAAGAAGTACGTCCTTTTAATAATTTTTCAATACCTT
>USPX01000454.1 GCA_900556665.1 uncultured Eubacteriales bacterium | reverse complement strand
TAAATATTTTGTTATTGCATTAGTTCATACAGAAGATCCAAAGAGATTATCAAAGGTATTTGAGAAGTCGAGAATGAAGGTAGTAAAAAAAGATAAGAAGTTATTGGAAGAATTAACCACGACGAAAGAAGTAAAAGGTTCGCATTTAACAGAGAAAGATAAAAGTAGCATATATTCTGATTTAGTAAGGTTATGTAATGATTTTGAAATAGGAATCATTGTCATGGATAATATGAAGTCTTCAGAGATTTTTAGAAGTAAAAAGGCAAGATGTTTTAATTACTTATTGAAATTATATTTTCAAAATTTTTCTGCACATAGTAAGTTATATGATAAAGATAATCAGATAGATTTGACTATTGACGAGCAAAATGTAGCAACTAAAAGTACACATACTTTATGTGAATATATTAATACAACATTGGTATGGGAATTGGGAATGTATAATCAAGAGTTTAAGGTAACATATCAGGATTCTAAGAATTATAAATTAGTACAACTAGCTGATTTTATTGCTAATACTACATTAAGATATTTGACAAATAAGACGCCAGAAGCAGAGGCTAACATGGAAATATTATTATCTAGAGTAGTAGAAAATAAATTTTTTAAATTTCCATTATAAAATATGAATAAAGGACAAGGATATAATCATACTATAAGGTAGAGCTACCAGTGTAAGTCCTTAATACTATGAGAATATCATGAAGCATAGAGGCTAGTTTAAGGCAGGGTAGCTAAAGTGTCATAATAGATGCATTTAAATATGTTGACAGTTATAAAATAAGTTAATATAATAGTGGTATAAACCAGTGTAAGTCCTTAGTAATCGCAAGAAATTGTAAGCTACATGTGTTGTAGTCGATCTAAGGCAGGGTTTTATATATAAGACCAGTGTAAGTCCTTAGTATCGCAAGAAATTGTAAGCTATATGTAGTATAGCCGATCTAAGGCAGGGCAATATACCAAGTATGACTTGGTTTTTTTTTGCCCTAAAATAATAACTAACAAATTAATATAAAATTAATGTAGTAAAATAAATGAAAAGCCTAGTATCTACAATTAAGTAGAAGCTAGGCTTTCTTTGTATTTCAATGCCTTAAATATAATCGGAGTGACGTGACTTGAACACGCGATCTCTAGACCACCAGTTTTAAAATAGGGTTATCCCCTTGAAATAGCGTAAGAGTATGACACACAATAAAAAGCACGATTTTCCAGTATATTCAATGGAAAAATCATGCTATAAGATTTTTAGTAATTTTTAACCATATATCAAAGGATTTTATTATTTTTAAATCCATTTAAAGATAAAGTGCAGTAAAAATGCAGTAAATGCAGTATAAGTTACTGTATTAATTTATGGTATAAACTGTGTTGTTTATGAGCAGAGGCAGCCTTTGTATCTTCAAGTACATGAGTATATATATTTAATGTGGTTTCGATATCAGAATGACCTAGAATAACTTGCAGAAGTTTAATGGACTCACCTTCTTCAAGAGAACGTGTAGCAAAAGTATGTCTAAGTGCATGAAAAGAAACTCCTTTATAAATGGTTTGTAAGTTGCCGTATTCATCTTTAATTGTACAAGGGTTAATTTTTGCACTTTCACAAATGCGTTTATGATATTTACGAACATTTGTAGGGGTAAGGCAATTACCTGTAGAAGTTTCAAATACATATCTCTGATTTATTATTTTTGTTTCACCTAAAGGCTTATGTGCTTTGAGGAGTTCAGCTAAAAATTCTGGAATAGGTATTTCACGAATACTAGATTTGGTTTTAGGTGCTTTGGTTAAAGTCTTTTTAGAGGCATTGCCATAACGATCATAGACGTAACTGCGTTGAACAATTTCATTTATATGAAATTAATAATGTAACAATGTAACAGTAGTAAGAAAAATAATGATCAATATTTGATTAAAGAGATCCAATTGTAAATAAGTGGATATGTATATAAAGGATTAATGATATAGTAAAGTGTGAAACAATAACGAAGACGTAATAAATATATGTCA
>USPX01000453.1 GCA_900556665.1 uncultured Eubacteriales bacterium | reverse complement strand
ACTGGCCAATATCCCCATCCATTTGAAAATAGCCCCCCCATTAGTGGCTGCATCAATTAAGGATTTGACAACCAGTGCCGTCATAACCGCTACAAATGCCGTTACACTATTAATTAGGATGATTAAAATAAGTTGAGGTAGAATAGGTTTTGTTTGTCGTATAAACCACTTTCCAATTTTAATTTTTTGTTTCATTAGTAACTCCTTTCTAGTTGGTATGTAACATGATACCAATTACTTATATATATATGAATAAAAAATGGACAATATGCCTTTATTTTATTTTTTTTAACATTTTAGTCACATTTATTGGTATAATTGAATATATTGATAAAAGTCTGACTACAAACAAGGGGGTAAAAATATGTTAATTAGTATTATTGTACCTGTTTATAATGTAGCATCTTATTTAAAACAGTGTATAGATTCTATACTAAGTCAAGATTTTAAGGAATATGAAGTTTTACTCATCGATGATGGTTCAACTGATGAGAGTGGCAAAATATGTGATGCATATGCTAAGGTGCATGATCACATCAAAGTAATACATAGTAAAAATGAAGGTGCTGGTCCTGCACGTAATAAAGGTATTGAAATTGCCACTGGAAAATATATTATGTTTATCGATCCAGACGATTGGATGGAACCACATTTATTAGTGGATATGTACAATCAAATGGAAAAAGGAAAAGCAGATTTATTAATTTGGAGTTTACAAGCAAAAATTTATAATTCAAATAATGAATTATTAACAACTAAACCTATTATAGCACCCGAATTAAAATTAACGACTAAAAAGCAATGTGAACAAGAGTTTATCAATATTGCAATGTGGGATGATTTATTATTAGGTGTGCCTTGGAATAAATTATATCGCTTATCTTTAATCAATGAGTATCATATTCGTTTTCCTAAATTAAGAAGACGCCAAGATATTATATTCAATATTGATTATTATAAGCATATTACATCTCTTGTGACAAGTTCAACTATTTATTCAAATTATAGAATTATAAAAACAGGCTATAGCAACAAAGTGCCTCAAAATTATTATGAAATTTCCCTTTATGTTTACAATTACTTTAAAGAGACTTTGGAAAGCTTTGGAGAATACACGCATCACACCAAAGGATTACTAGAAAGTTATTTTGTAAGTGATGTAATGAATGTCATAAGCTTGTGTATGAATCCTAAATGGAAGTGGTCTTTAAAACGTAAGTATGGCTATATTAAAGAGATTATTTTACAAGCTGATGTAAAAAGTGCTGCCATGCATGCTGAATTACATCAAGGAGGCTCTAAACTAGGACGTCTTTTAAGAAACCTCAAATTATCCTGTTTAAAAAAACAAAAACCTTTTCGCATGCTCATCATATGTTATATGGAACGTTGCGCTAAAAAAGTTATGGGATAGAAGGAAGGTGGCATTTAGGATTAATAGAGATTATGGTTAGTGCTAAGATTAATCATAAAATCACAGCCTCATCAATAGGCTATTAAGGAAGTTGATAGATTAGGGGGATAAAACATTGAAAAAATATGTATATGTTAAAACAATTTTAGACTTTCTATTTGCACTGATACTGATCGTACCACTTGCACCTATTTTGCTTATTATTGCCTTAGCTATTAAATTAGAATCTAAAGGACCTGTTTTATTTAAACAAAAAAGATTAGGGAAGGATAATACTTATTTCTATATTTTAAAATTTAGGACGATGCGTATAGATACACCACATGATATGCCAACGCATTTGTTAAATGGGGCAACCAATTATATTACAAAGGTAGGCGGCTTTTTAAGAAAGAGCAGCTTAGATGAATTACCTCAAATCTTCAATATTTTATGTGGTCAAATGAGTTTCATTGGTCCTAGACCTGCATTATGGAATCAAGATGATTTAATTGCAGCACGCGAAAAAGTTGGTGCCAATCAAATCAAACCAGGTCTTACAGGCTGGGCACAAGTCAATGGAAGAGATGAACTCGAAATTAGCGTGAAAGCCCAATATGATGGTGAATACGTTAAAGAGATGAGTTTAGCATTAG
>USPX01000452.1 GCA_900556665.1 uncultured Eubacteriales bacterium | reverse complement strand
AGACCGTACAGCTTTAGGTGAACAGGCACAAGATGTATTTAAGGAAGTTAAGATAGAAGAATTAATGACTTTAGATGAAATTTATAATATTAAGGGTCTAGAAGAAAAAGAGATTGATAAAGAAACGAGAATTCATGTGGCAACAGTTCAAAGTTTAGTCAAACGCATTATGTATAATGAAACAGATACTATGCCTGCTATATCTGACTATGACTTAATTGTTATTGATGAAGCACATAGAGGGTATATATTAGATAAAGAAATGAGTGAAGATGAATTACTTTATCGTAACCAAGAGGATTATGTAAGTAAATATCGCACAGTCATTGATTATTTTGATGCCACAAAGGTAGCACTTACAGCTACCCCTGCTCTGCATACCACTGAAATATTTGGGAAACCTGTATTTAGTTATACTTATCGTGAAGCAGTTATTGAAGGTTATTTAGTAGATCACGATGCCCCACATATTATTAAAACCAAGTTAAGTACAGAAGGGATTAACTATAATATAGGAGACATTGTACCTATTTATGACCCAGTAACAGGAGAGATTACTAATAGTGATGCTTTAGAAGATGAATTGAAATTTGATGTAGAGAAGTTTAATAGACAAGTAATTACAGAGAATTTTAATCGTACAGTTCTTACGGAAATTGCTAAGGATATTAATCCAGAAGGAGAAGAAAAAACATTAATTTTTGCTGTAGATGATACACATGCTAATCTTATTGTAAAAATATTAAAAGAGATTTATGAAGGCTATGGCATAGATAGTGAAGCTGTTATGAAAATTACAGGCTCAGTAGGTGGGGGTAATAAGAAAAAAGTATTAGAGGCTATTAAACATTTTAAAAATGAAAAGTATCCTAATATAGTCGTGACAGTAGACCTTTTAACAACGGGAATTGATGTGCCAGAGATTACAAACCTAGTCTTTTTAAGACGTGTTAAATCCAGAATTTTATTTGAACAAATGTTAGGCCGTGCCACACGTTTATGTCCTAGTATAGGAAAAACACACTTTGAGATTTATGATGCAGTAGGGGTTTATGAATCACTCAAAGCAGTAAGTACTATGAAACCAGTCGTAACAAATACAAGTGCAAGCTTTGAAGATCTTTTAAAGGGATTAGAAGTATTGGACACAGAGGAAAAACAAAAAAATCAAGTAGATATGATTATTGCCAAGCTACAACGTAAAAGTAAGCGAATGAATAATGAACTACTAGAACAATTTGCAAGTTTAACCGAAGGGCAATCACCAAAAAGATTTATGGAAAAGCTAAGAAATATGCCACCACAAGAAGCAAAAGCTTATCTTGAAAAGACAAAGAAGGTATTTGAAATCTTTAATGAAGGAACAACTGGTGGGGGTAGTAGACCTGTAGTTATTTCTGATAAAATAGACGTGCTACATTCTCATACAAGAGGATATGGTAATGGGGTAAAACCAGAGGATTATTTGGAGGAGTTTAAACAGTTTATCACAGAAAATATGAATCAAATAGCAGCCCTTAATATTGTATGTACAAGGCCAAGTGAGCTTACGAGAGAAACACTTAAAAGTCTAAAACTAGAATTAGATAGACATCACTTTACAGAAAAGCAGCTTAATACAGCATGGCGCGAACTTAAAAATGAGGACATCGCTGCTGATATTATCAGCTTCATTCGTCAGCAAGCTTTAGGTACAACGCTGATAAGCCATGAAGCACGCATTAAAAATGCTATGGAGAAGGTTAAGAAAAACCATACCTTTAAAAAAATGGAACTTGATTGGTTAAATCGTATTGAAACATACCTTTTAAATGAAAGCGTGCTTTCTAAAGAAAGCTTTGATACAGGTGCTTTTAGAAATCAAGGTGGTTTCAAACGCATTGATAAAATATTTGGCAATCAATTAGAAGAACTTATACAAGAAGTAAATACTTATTTATATGACGATAGGAGTATATCATGACAAATCAAGAAATTGTATCAAAACTATGGAATCTGTGTAACGTATTAAGAGATGATGGGATTACTTATCATCAATACGTAACAGAGCTGAC
>USPX01000451.1 GCA_900556665.1 uncultured Eubacteriales bacterium | reverse complement strand
TATCCATTTTTATTAGATTAGTAGCTTCAATTATTTTACTTGTATTTATTGCAACACAACTTAGAACAGTTATTGAAATTATTTATGATTTAGCAGCACGTATTAAAATGGATAACATTTATTTAAACATCGTTTTAAAGGTAGTGGGGATTGCATATCTTGCAGAATTTGGTTATCAGCTTTGCAAAGATGCCAGTGAAGATGCATTGGGGAGTGCTGTACAATTTGCAGGGAAGGTAATGATTTTCGTAGTAGCAGCGCCAGTTATTTTTGCACTGATTGAGATGATTACTAAGTTGTTATGAGAAACTTAAGTAGATAGAAGGTGAAAAAATGCGACAAAAGAAGATCGTAAGTTTAGTGCTTGTATTAATTATAAGTTTTATTTTATGTATGATTTCAATCAAGGCACAACCCAATGAAGGCGAAAAAGAGCTTTTGAATTATGGGGTAGGGCTATTTAACTGGGAGCAAATAGAGAACTTACAGGATAAGTTACAAACAGCACTTCCAGGCAATGAACCTTTTAATTTGAAAGATGAGATGGTGAGTTTATTAAATGGTGAAAAAAAGCTAAGTGTAGGCAACGTTTTAGATTTTTTAGGAAGAAGTATTTTTAATGAAGTAGGCGTATTTGTTCAGATTGGAGCGCGCTTTATATTGATTGTACTCCTGTGTAATTTGTTGCAGGTGCTAACGACTTCTTTTAAAACCAAGGCCACAAGTAAAATTGGCTTCTTTGTATGTTATATGGTCATTATTTTAAGCGTTGTACAATCTTTTAGTATTATGGTGAATTTAGCTAGAGATACTATTTATCAACTTTGTGAAGTGATGTATGTATGTTTACCAACACTTTTGGCCTTTATGACTACTACTGGCTATATTAGTTCTACAACGGCTATGGCACCGGTAATCATATCTGGACTTGATATATGTAGCACGATTATTTTGAAATTAGTATTACCGTGCATTATTTCAGTTGTCATTTTAGAGATTATTAGCACAATGAGTAGTGAGTTTAAGATTAGTAATTTTATTAAGCTTTTTTATAAGGGCATTAAATGGCTGCTTGTATCTATTGTAGGAATTAGTGTTTCTTTATTGGGAATGTATCGTATGACATTACCTTATGTAGATGTAGCACTTAAAAAATCTACACTTAAGCTAGCGACAGCTTTTATCCCAGTTGTAGGTAATGCAACGAATGGGGCGTTAGAATTTACGATAGGTGTGCTAGGGCTTGTGAAAAATACATTTGCCATAGCAGTTGTTTTCTGGATTTTAGTCATTGTTAGTGTGCCCCTTATTAAGATTTTAGCCTATATACTTATTTATCAATTTGCAGGTGCTGTAATTGAACCTATGGGCGATAAGAAGATGGCAGATATTGCAGTAAAGCTTTCTAAGGGGTGCCAATTTATTATGAGCTGTGTAGGTATTGTAACAGTTTTATGTATGCTTGTTTTAGTGATATGTATGAGTGTAGGTGGTCAAATAGGATAAGGAGGGGATAAACATGGAGCAGATAAGAGGGTATATGCAAATGCTTATTTGGATGATGCTATTTGTGGTCATCATTGAAATGATATTCCCTGATACAGATCATCGCAAATATGTGAAGATGGTTTTAGGATGTATATTAGTTTATACCATGTTACGTCCTATTATAGGCTTACTACCAAGTGGGGATGAAAGTTATGAGGCATACATTCAGCGTTATGAAAAGCAGTTAGGGCTTTCGGAAAACATAAATAAAATCGATTATGGCGCAGAAGTGGATATACAGAAGGAAGGACTAAAGGAAGTATATAAAGAAGGCATAAAAAGGGCTATAGAAAAAGAATTACAAATAAGCGTGAGTGATTTAGAAATTGTATGTGATGACACAATGGCACTTAAAGAAATTTATCTGACAGTAGGTGATAAAAAGAAAAAAGCACTTATTGAAATCGCACCAATACATATTGGTAATAAAAGTGATACCGTAGATGGGGATGAAGAAAAGTTAAAAAATAAAATAAAAACTTGTCTTAATAACTTCTATAACGTACAAG
>USPX01000450.1 GCA_900556665.1 uncultured Eubacteriales bacterium | reverse complement strand
TTACCATAGGAATATGACGAAGATCTGTTCTGCCTACTTTATCTTTATCATCTACTTCATCCGGTACATTTTCAACTTCATTCATTACTTCTTCTGGGAATTCAATTGGCAAGTCATATTGATAAATGATTGATAAGATATCTACTCCTGGATCGTTAACGTGTCCTAAGATAGAAAGTACCTTACCTTCTGGATTTCTTCTTTCTTCTGCCCAATCTGTTACTTGAACAAGTACTTTGTGTCCTGTAACAGCCCCTTTAGAGAATTTCTTAGGAATAAAGATATCACGTGCATATTTTTGTTCATCCGGTACTACGAAACCAAAGTTTTCACTTTCTTGATAAGTCCCTACAAGGCTTTCTGGTCCTCTTTCTAAAATTTCAATAACTTCTGCCTCTGCACGTTTTTCAGCAGTCGCGGGTCTTGTAATACGACATAATACACGATCTTTATGAAGCGCCCCATTTACACCTGAAGCTGGGATAAATACGTCTTTTTCATCTTCATCTAAGATTAAGAAACCAAATCCTTTTGGATGTCCTTGGAATGTACCTGCTAAAAGATTATAAGTTTGTGGTCTTGCAAATTTACCACGTTTTGTACGAATAAGTTTTCCCTCTGCAATCAGCTCACCTAAAAGTTCTTCTAAGATTTTGCGATCTGAAGGTGGCACTTGAAGTACCATCATAAGCTCTTTGATTTTAAGTGGTGCATAGTTAGGGTTTTTAACAAGCTCTACCAATACATTCTTTCTTTGCTCCATTTGTTTCTTTTCTTCTTCTGAAGTATAAGTACGTTCTACTTTAGCTGGTCTTGGTTCTATATGCATCACATCTGGTTTACGGCGAAAATTATCTTTTCTACCATTTTTATTAGTTTTACTATTTTTATGATATTTCTTTTTTGATTGTTTCACTTTCTCATCTCTTTTCTTTTTAAAGATAGGTTTTCATTTGAATATCTTTATCTATCTATAGATTTTATCTTAACACTACATATAGTTTATACTTATTACTACTTTTTAATCAAACTTTTTAAATAAAGTAAACTTATTATATCATACTCTCCACTAATATTATATTCAAGTTAAACTTTTAATGCTAAAAGTTATTTTTAATAAAAAAAACACCTTACGTATATCTTTCCTGTATTAGGACCGATTTTGTAAAGTGTTTACTTTTATTAATTAGAGCTATTTGCACTATCTTGTGCATTGTCTGTTGCTGCATCTGCATTATCTGCTTCTGCCTCATTTGCTGCTTGGTCATCTGCTGTTGTAGCTTCTGGTGCTGCTTCTTCTGTTGTAGCTGCTTCACCTTCTGTTTGAGTTTCAGCATTTTGCTCTGTAGCTGTTACTGCATTTTCTGCTGGAACTTGTGTTTGTGCTACTTTTCCATTAGAATTGATTAACATTAAAACAAGTGCAAATACAACAAATAATCCTGCTGTAAGTTTTGTCCATGTTTCAAATTTACCTTCTAATGTATTCTTTTTGTTCTTCTCCCAATAGCTGTCACTATTTCCAGTTGACCCATTTAAAGAACCTAAACCAGCTGACTTACCTTCTTGCAATAAGACAACAACAATAATGGCGAGAGCTGCAATAACAAATAATACTGTTATTACAAGTTTGAGAATCTCCATTATATAAAGCCTCCTTGAAACCATATTGTGTACATCTTATCTAATCATATCAGAAATAGTCACAAAAAGCAACTATCCTGCCATACTCATTGCAGCTTGTGAAAACATCACCATACCACATGTCATTGCTACACTTATAGCCTCTAAAATAAGTACAACAATTACGGCTTTACCTGTACTCTTACGTGTCATTACCTTATAACCTACAACAAGTATTACAAGACTCCATATATTAGGAATTGAAATTACAGCAACTAAACTTGCAAGTAAGGGACTAGCTGCTATAGTTTCTGCACTTAAAATTGCACCAAGTCCTAATACACTTGTTTTTGTGCCGATTGCTAATTGAAGTGCTACATCAATAATATTTAAACCTGCTGAGACAACACATGAGAATAACGCAATAATAAATAG
>USPX01000449.1 GCA_900556665.1 uncultured Eubacteriales bacterium | reverse complement strand
CCATATACTCCCCCTATAATGTGTGTCATAACTGCATTTTTTAATTCCACATCTTATTATATTCAAAATTTTTTAAATTACTAGAGGGTTTCTAAAATAATTTTATACTAAAATCTGTCCATTTTTTATCACTTCTGACTTCTATCTGTCCACCATGTAAATCAATAATCGTCTTTACAATTGCCAATCCTATACCGTTACCTTCTGTCTTATTAGAATTCTTTTCTGCCCTATAAAATCTGTGAAATATTTTTTCCCGTTCTTCTTCTAAAATAGGCTTTCCATCATTCATCACATGTAAATTAATCTCTTGATCTTCCCTTTCTAATGTTATGATAATCTGCTTTGCATCTATACCATGCTTTATAGCATTACCTATTAAATTTTCAAATACCCTTACCAATAGTGCTGGGTCTCCCTCATACATGGTATCTATCATTTTGATTTCATACTGAATATGCTTTTCTTCTAATTCTGGTATAAACCCCATCATAACTTGTTCTACCAATTCCTTCAGATTAAAACTGATTTTATTTAATTTAAACTCACTATTATTCAGCTTTGATAGTTCAAATAAGTTATCAATTGCCCCTTTTAACTGAATAGACTTTTGAAGAGCAATTTGACTATAGTGCATAAGTTGCCCTTCATTTTCATAACGTTTACCCACAATTCGCTCCAAAAAGCCCATGATAGAGGTTAAAGGTGTTTTTAAATCATGAGATAAATTAGTAATGAGATTATACTTTTGCTGCTCCCATTCATGTTCCTTTTCCCTAGCTTCATCTAATGAACATGCCATCTCATTAATTTGCATAGCTAACTGGCCTAATTCATTTTGCTGTTTAATAGGAATATTCACTTTTAAATTTCCCTGTGCAATTCGATCCACATAAGCGGCGATTTCACTAATATAGTTTGTCAGCCCATTCATACGTTTCATAAAAATGATAAAGAAATAAATAACAAATACGAGACCTGTCTCTATTAAAAATCCACTCATCATCATCTGACTGCTGCTGCTTTTACCAAGAAACGAGGTATACCTCTCTTCTGAAATCATATGTAAAGTGCCAAAACCTAAAATAAATGTTAAAAATGTAAATATAAAAGCTAATAGGCAGCTTAATAACATTTGTTTTATGACATAGATTTTAATACTCGTCTTCTTCAATTTTATACCCCACTCCCCAAACTGTTTCTATAATAGTAGGCTGTTTTGGATTTTCCTCTATCTTCTCTCTTAAACGCCACATATGCGCCATAACTGTGTTATTGCCCTCATAATATTTCTCTTCCCATAAAGCATTGAATATAGTCTTCATAAGTCTGCCCACTTTGTCTTGCCACTATTAATCCTAATAAATTATAACCTAAGTTAGAATAACGACTGACTAAATTAGGCCACTCTACTACCTTAAGCTTATGATTTTTAAAATAAGTCTCTTGAGATTTAATAGCTGCCGCATCTAACGTACTTCCTAAAAGTTCATTTCCCTCATCCATCCCACTTGAATGTGTCAGGAGATTACTACATGTCACTTTTTGGTCATAAGGATTATCAATCTTAATATCCTCTATAAAGGCGTGTATATCTTTATTTAAATCAATCTTCCCATGTTCATAAAGCTGCATAATTGCTGTAGCTGTAAAAAGCTTACTCACAGAAGCAATGGGAAATGTGGTAGTGTCCGGATTAACTAATATCTTCTGTTCTACATCACTATAACCATAACCTCTTTTTAAAATCTCCTTATCATCTTTAATGGCTACTACGGCTACACCTGCTATATGATGTGTTGCCATTTCATCTGTCATATAATCTTCTATAAATTTAATAAGCTCCGTTTCATTAAATGTACTTTTCATCTCTTGGGCATACAAATTCTCAAAAGCGCTGCCTATTATCATTAAACATACACCTATAAATCCTATGAACTGCTTTAAGTATTGCCTCTTCATTACGATTCCCCCTTATTTCTATAAACTACTTATAAAGGAATCATACTAAATATAGGCGTACTATTTTTAACTTTTTTCTAACGATTTAATAAACTGATTTG
>USPX01000448.1 GCA_900556665.1 uncultured Eubacteriales bacterium | reverse complement strand
TACCATTTAAATGCGTACGCACAAGATCATAGTCATAAGCTGAAGTAATTGGTAGATATAAAATAGTAAACTCCACATCGAAGCAATTCGTTGTGATATCTGTTTGAATAAGCCCATTACGTTCATAAAAAGCTAGGCGTTTTGTACGTATGAGACGATCGGCGTCGTCAATAGATGTACGTAAGCTTTCAATTTCAATAATAAGGCCTTGGGCATCAGAATAAGTTTCTTTTAAAAGCCCAAGAAGTTTACTACCATAGCCCCCATTACGATAAGGTTTACATACAGCAAGATAGTCAAGAAGATAGATTTGACCATTTTTTTCACGGGTTAAACAAGCATAAGCTTTAAGGGTTTCATCCTCAAATAGACCGAGGCAATCATAAATGCCTTGTGTTGTAAGGTTAATAATACTAGCTAAGGGCTTAAGCTCAGCTGGTGGAAAGTCGCTGCACATATGGGTATGATAAAGTGCTGTAATTTCATCAGCATTCAATAATTTTATTGTAAACATATAAAATCTCCTTAATAAAGTAACTTATGATAGATTATTATAAGGATATAATGAACCAAAGAGCGTGTCAATAGAAGGGGCCACTTAGAAAGTTCATTCAAAAGGTGCAATGAAAAGAGAGATTATGGTATACTAAAAGATGAAAAGAGATTTAATACTGATAAAAATGGAGGCAATAGGGTGGACATTAAAGAACTTGACCGACTTGCAAAAAGTAATGGGATTATGCCAGATGGCTTAGCAATGTATGAGCAATGTTACTATATTGCTGCAAGAGGTCTGTATAGACAATATGATGCAGGCTATATTACATTAGAACAAGCTAAGGTAGAAAAAGCTGAAGTTGTAAAACAATATCAAGAAGGCAAAAAGCAATGGGAATTTTTCTGGGGACTTTATGAAGTACAAGATAAATTACACGCTTTAAAAGAGCAAGGGTTTAATACAGCACTTGAAATAGAGACATTAGAACTGATAGAGAAATTATTAGATATATAAAATAAGAGAATATATTGCACCCTTTAGAAGCTTGTAGTATGCTAATACAAGAAGCAAAGGAGGCATAATATGTCAGAGCAACAACCAAAAAAACACTTAAAAACATGGGATGAAGCAATCTTAGAATTAGGAAGCTTTATTCAAAAATCAAAAGCTGAAGAAGCTAAAAAAGCAGCCCAGGCAGCTGAAGCTGAAAAAGAATATAATCATGAATAATAAAAAGTGGCCCAGTGGCCACTTTTTTAATTAAGATTTTTGGCGTAATAAACGCTGTTTTGCCATAATCATACGACTAAGTTTCGCATCATCTGCACGGGATAAATTAATAAATTGTACACGGTATGAAAAACTACCACTAGAGGTTGGCATGCCATCTAATAAGATTTTTCCAATAAGCGAAAAGTCTTCATCTAAAAAATGAAAATGAAATGCTACAGATGTACCGGCAGCTAATACCGTATCACTTGTAAAGCATAATCCACCTAAACTAATATTAAGTATAGTTCCCTTGCTCTTGGTGACACTAGGATTGATAGGTTCAAAATCATCATTTAAGATTTCAAAATGACTATCAAGTAGTGTTTCTAAACGAAAGGTTTGACGTTGCTGTTTACGTATAATTGGTTTAGTGATTTGACAAACGTAGTTTAGTGTTCCAAGCTCAGGCTTTAAACTTTTTATAATCTGTACCCACGTGGTATAAAGCGCAGTTTTAGTGATTAAATCAATTTTGAAATGCCCTTGAAGGGGTAAAAGAACCCAATCGAGCTTAGAAAGCGGTGCAGCTAAAGTAATGATATCATCCTCCCAAGAGGTGATATGTGTTGTGTAAACCGTTTCGTTATGATGAATGCGTACCTTAAAATTAATATCGCTCATAATCGATTCTTTATAGGTGGCAAGGCTTTTGTGTGTATCTGTTTGTGAGTCGCATTTTAGCAATGTCATCTCCCCCTTATAAATCTTAGTAATCCCCTTTAAGATATGGAATATAAAGGTGGATTAGTCATAATATAACGAGTTGTGCTAGTTAAATTTACAAGTAGAATAAGCTCTAA
>USPX01000447.1 GCA_900556665.1 uncultured Eubacteriales bacterium | reverse complement strand
GGAGAAGCTTATGGTGTATGGTCATTTATAGCCTTATCACTATCAAATGATAGAGATCACTGTGCTGATTTATTCATAGAAGATGCAGGACTTTGGACAAAGAATGATAATCCAGAAGACTTAAAGAAATTCCTAGAAGATCATAGAAAAGCTGTAACTTGGTCAGTAGTTGAATGTGGTAGAGATTCTCATGTTGTTTTTGAAAGAACTTACATAGGTTTTGCTTATGTAATAATGAAACCTGGTGAAATTGGAAACGCTTTAACTTGCGCTCCTTATGTAACCTTAGCAAGAGATGCTGTTCCTTCTGAAGGTTTCCCAAGTTTAAATAGAATTTCTCTTTCTCAATGGTTAGATGATATGAATTTTGATTCTTTAGTTAATCCTAGTAAAAAATAATAAATAATAATTTCTTAAAACAAAATTATTCTAGGAGGAGTTATTATGAATGATAATAAAAAATTAGGTGTAATTGCTCTTGCTGGGGTAGTAATTAGTGCTATGCTGGGTGGAGGTGTTTATAACCTTCCCCAAAACATGGCCCAATCCGCTTCTGCAGGTGCAATATTAATATCTTGGATAATAACTGGGATAGGAATTTGGTTCATAGCTAACACCTTTAGAATCCTTGCTGCTGCAAGACCTGATGCCACAACAGGTATATATACCTATGGTGAACTTGGTTTTGGGAAATTTACAGGATTTTTAATGGCCTGGGGATATTGGATATGTAACTCTTTTGCAAATGTTGGCTATGCTGTACTTTTAATGGATTCACTAAATTACTTTTTCCCACCTTACTTTAAAGGCGGTAATAACTGGCTTTCAATAGCATGTGGATCTCTTGTCCTTTGGATTATATTCTTTATAGTATTGGCTGGTGTTAAACAAGCAAGTGCTTTAAATGTAATAGGAACAATAGGAAAATTATTATTCTCATTTAGATTTTCTACATTCTTTACTGACTTCTGGGGATTAAAAACAGTTGCAAAAGTTCATGATACAAACTTAGGAGGAATATTGCCTCAAGTAAAAAGCACAATGCTTGTAACCTTATGGGTATTTACTGGTATTGAAGGTGCCGTTGTTGTTTCTGGAAGAGCTAAATCTCAAAAAGATGTTAGTAAAGCAACATTTTTAGGATTTATTACTTGTCTTTTAATTTATACACTACTATTACCACTTGGTGTATATTCACAAGGAGAAATTTCTAAAATGGCTCCACCATCAACAGCTGCAGTATTAATGGATTTAATAGGAAACTGGGGAAGTGTAATAATGAACCTTGGTGTAATTATAGCAATATTAAGTTCTTGGCTTATTTGGACTGTAATGCTTTCAGAATTACCTTTTGCAGCAGCCCAAAGCGGAACATTCCCAAAAATATTTGCTAAAGAAAATAAAAATGAATCACCTTCATTTTCTTTATTAGCATCAACAATCATTATGCAAATAATATTAATACTTGTTCATTTTGCAGGTAACGCATGGAATATGATGCTTAGTATAACAAGTGTTATGGCACTTCCTTGTTATCTTGTTTCTACCTTATATTTATTTAAGATAACATATAAAAACGAAAACTATCCAACAGATATCTTTGCCAAAAGAAAATATGCAATGATTACTGCAATATTAGGATCAATTTATGGTGTTTGGTTAATTTACGCTGCTGGAATCAACTATATGCTTATAGCTATAGTTATATATGCTTTAGGAATTCCTGTATTCATAAAAGCTAGACGTGAAACTAGTCCTAATGAAAAAGAATTTACTAAAGTTGAACGTTACTTTGCAATAGTTTTGATAATACTTGCCTTAATAGGCTTAGTATATTTATTTAAATTTATGTAAACTACTCACATATCAAAACCCTATCCAAAAATTTAAAAGACTTTGGTCCATTTTGAGATATTGATTTATTAATCAAGCTTCAAAATTCACCAAAGTCTTTTTTTTAGCCTTCTTACATTTATAAAAAGTGTTGTATAAAAATAACTTTTAATAAACCTTACAAACATATTTAGAGAATTACTAGATTTTAAGTGAAAGTCCAAATTTTAATTTGGAACCTTGAACTT
>USPX01000446.1 GCA_900556665.1 uncultured Eubacteriales bacterium | reverse complement strand
CCAGTGGATACAGCGTATTTAGGATACTTTAATCTCAGAACATTAGCCACTTTATTTTGTACATTAGCTGTAGTCAATGCCTTTGCACATATTCATACCTTTGAGATTATTAGTAAAAATATTGTGCTTAAGCTGCATAACCTTAGAAATGCCACTATAGGCCTTGTATTTATTACATTCTTTGGGTCAATGTTATTAGCCAATGATATGGCCTTATTAACCTTTTTACCATTAGGTTTCTATGTTTTAAATAGTACGGACAATAAGCAGGCCATGGCCTTTACATTTATTATGCAAAATATCGCTGCCAACTTAGGGGGGATGGTAACACCATTTGGAAATCCACAAAACCTTTACTTATATTCTTATTTCCAAATTGAAACATGGGAATTCGTAAAGATTATGCTCCCATCTTTTTTAGGGGCCACATTCTTAATCATTATTTGTTGTTTATTTGTAAAACCAATACCACTAACACTTAAAAATGATACAGACTATGTGTTTGATAAGAAAAAGACCCTTATTTATGCTATCTTATTTACAGCAAGTATTTTAATTGTTTTCCGTATCGTGCCTTATATATGGGGGACAGTAGTGATTACACTGGCTTTACTTTTATTAGATAAAAAGTCCATTAAAGAAGTGAACTATCCACTCTTAGCCACATTCTGTGTATTCTTCGTATTTAGTGGCAATATGGCAAGAATTCCAGCAGTAAGTGCATTCTTTGAGTATTTATTACCTAAGAATACTTTATTATTTGGGATTTTATCATGCCAGTTCATTAGTAACGTACCAAGTGCCGTATTACTGTCACACTTTACAACGGATTACGCCAGCTTACTACCAGCTGTAAACATTGGAGGATGTGGGACACTTATTGCTTCCCTTGCTAGCTTAATTACATTTAGTGAATTTAAGCAGCATAATCCTGATAGGGTAAAAAGTTATGTGATCAAATTCTCAGTGATTAACTTTAGCTTTGCAACTATCTTATTTATTTTACAATCTTTAATCGGTTAATGAAAAACACCTTCTGAATGAATGAAGCAGAGGGTGTTTTTTATACTATATAGATTTATTTGCAAGTATGCTAAACTAAATAGAATAGATATTTTATAAGTCGGTAAATTAAAATTTAATGAGTGTATTAACAATTATTATAATATGTTATTAAGATAAAAATAAAAGGGGGTATACTTATGTATTTGCCTGAGAGTAGTAATGATTTTGTTTTTTATATAACTTATGATATTACAGATATAATAATATTAATACTTGCTATATTAGCTGTTGTGGGATTAATAATTTATAGAAATAAACATAAAAGAAATAAGAGGTAACATCCAACTTATTTACCATATATTGGAGCAAAATTAATCAGCACAATTAGTTTTTTTGAAATTAATACAGGATGTATCATACACTTTCGATCCTAATCTTCTTTGAATCATGACTAATTGACCTGTTTTCTTTAAAGCTATCAAAAAGACAAAGGCAATACTGCCACCAATCAGTGTTCCGCCGATAAAAGATGGTACATAAAAGAACCAAGTAAGTTCTGTTTTTCCATATAATAATGTCATCACTGGATAAGATGCGATTGCACCTATAATCCCTGTTCCAATAATCTCACCTATGACTGCAGCAATGATTTTACCATTAGACTTCTGATACAATATGCCAGATAAAGCTGCACCAAAAACGGCACCCGTTAGAGCAAGTGGCGGAATTCCCATAGCAATCATACGAATAATCCCAATAAGTACTGCACATTCTAAAGCACCTAATGGTCCTAAAAAGACAGCTGCCGTTATATTGATAAAATGGGCCATTGGACACATGCCCTCCACTCTTAATATAGGTGAAATAACAACACCTACTGCTATAATGATTGCCATAAAAACCATTCTTAAATTCTTGTTTTTAATTTTCATCTTCTCTTCTCCTATTTGCTTATTTTGCTACTTTGACACACTTATAAGTGTTATGATAGTAATAGTATATATGGATTATTGGGAATAATAAAATATATTCTAATTTTTACGGGAGATTTATAATGCATAAACATAGGAAGAAAATAATATTG
>USPX01000445.1 GCA_900556665.1 uncultured Eubacteriales bacterium | reverse complement strand
TAGTTGTCACCTTCACCTCTTACCTGTAAAACATGCCTATATACGCAAATAACACCTAAAAGGAGTTATACTTCCTTTTAGGTGTTTTATTTATCTTAAATATATTTCAGCTTTTTTACACTACTTATAGCCTGCTGATCAATAACAGTCCATGATTGCCACTTTGGATCATTAATCATTTTGTTTATAATCCTAATTTTATCTTGTACCTCTATCTCTTGTACAATATTCTCATTTTTTGCAGACGCTTTTTGAGCAAGAATAATTACACTGCTGCTATCTAAATCATTTAATGCACTTAGACTCTTAATCTTACCTTCTGAATATAAATTAATATTTTGCTTCGCTACAATATAATCTACATTCACATAGTTCAGTCCTAAATACATGACTGTAAAGATTATAAAAACTATCTTTGTAAACGGTAATTTTTGTCCTATACCTTTTAAAATGACTAAAGCAATCACAATAATACTAAGTACTAAGAACCAAGCCACATATACACGCATTAAAGTTAAACCATAATTTTGAATATACATAGCCATTTTCGCTAAAGCACATATCAGCATAAATAATGTGAATCCAGCTATAAAAAAATTAATGCCTTGCATATACTTTTTGCGTTTGTCTTCTTGCTTCCTAATGACAACTCCTACAAGCCAGATCATGCCTAAATTAATCATTGTAAGTGGGAGATTCTCAAAAAAACCTCTCCTTGCATATTCCGCAAAGGTGAATTCCTCTGGTAAAACACCTTGAAAGGCAGATACAAAATAAGCTAATTGAGAGCATAAGAAACCAATATATACAAAACATACTAAAGTCGCTATAGTGGCCACAATGGTAAAGTCTATTTCCATGAGTGGTGTATGATCTCCTGATATATGTTGTTCTCGCTTGGGTTTAACAAGACTATAAAAATAACTAAACATCATGCCAAATAATATAATTATTACAATAATGCGTCTCACAATTGGCCCTATTTCAAAGTTCATATGTCTATAGATTGCTTGAAGCACGCCATCAAAGGCTGCATCTGTACTTTGTAATAAAGCGATAACAACGATTAAGATTGGCACAGCAATCAGTATGCCTACCCCTACTTTTGTAAGTGTGGCAATAGAGTTTTTGTTTTCTGTGCTCACTTCCTTTTTGACTAACTTTACCGGTTCACTCCAATATCTAAATGGCATGGTAAGCCATAATTCCATTGTCTTAGAAACCCATTTACCTTCAAAAAGCACCGTATCTTCTACGCGCCAAACCTCTACAGCCTGAATCACTAGTAGCCCTAGTAAGAAAATCACATTAAAGAACTTTAATATCCCATTACTAAATAATATAAAGCATAATGCACACAATCCAATAGGTATTAAAAGTAATACTCCATTTTTACCCATCTTCTTATTATAAATTTTCATAAGCCCTATAAAGCCTGCAAAATAGACTAATAGGCTAATGATGACACCGACTCCAAATCCCCCAAATATATTCATTTCCATTACAACTATTGCAAGTAGCAAGGTCATAATGAATATAAACTTTTCTTCCTTCTTCATCTCCTCACCCCATATTATTTCCTGTTTATTCTTCTATATATTCTAAAAGGTCTCCCGGCTGACACTCTAACACCTCGCATAACGCTTCAAGTGTTGAAAAGCGAATGGCCTTCCCTTTATTATTTTTTAAAATCGATAAGTTAGCTAAAGTAATGCCTACCTTCTCTGACAGTTCATTCATACTCATCTTACGTTTTGCTAGCATAACATCTAAATTGACTACAATCGGCATTGTTTCACCTCTTTTGCTCTAAATAGTTAGTTCATTTTCTTCTTTAATTTCTATGGCAATCCCTACTAAACGATATAAAATCGCTGCAATAAGTGCTACGCCAAATGCCCCAATTGTAATAATGATAATTCCGAAGGTTGCTTTAACGAATAAACATGTAAATAAATAACATGTAAAAATAATCAAAGCACATATGCTAATCCCCTTTAAACTCATACAGCTACTTGCTGAAAAAGGATCACGCTTAATAATATTTCTAGCAAGTGCTTTGGTCATCCATAAAATAATCCACATTGGTACACCTGTA
>USPX01000444.1 GCA_900556665.1 uncultured Eubacteriales bacterium | reverse complement strand
GTTTTTCTAAATAACGCTTGCTACATTCTTCAATAATTTGATCAAGTATTTCTTGCTTGCTTTTAAAATGCTTATAAATTACAGAATCTGAACAGTTAATTGCTCTAGCTATGCTCCTTGTGGATACGGCATCAAATCCACTCTCAGAAAATAGCTTTAATGATTCATAAATAATCATTTCTTTTGTTGTCATGTATCCTTAATCCTCTTTTACTTTTCGTTTTTTTATTATTATACAAAGGACTATACCAATAATCAATTCAATAAGCCATAGCTTAACCATCCATAATTTTACTCCTGTGCACAGCGCTGAAATCTTTATAGCTGTATCATTTATATTGGGAAACGTAAATAATGTCCTTAGTAATATAATGTTCTCAGCTATATCAAAAATGCCCCGTAATATTGGGATGAGACAAACAAATACTTTACTCATATTAGACTTCCACCAAGAAAACAATCCTATAGAAACCATACATTGAAATACTAAGAAACATATAATAAATATAAAGTCAAATACATAATACCAACGATAAATCCTTATTCCTTCTGGTTTCATTTCAGATAAAACTTGAACTACCTTTAGAGGATCATATTGTTTCATATCAAATGTTCCATAACCATTATTATATGTTGCTACTACATTACTCCCAGCAACGCCCTGTTCTACGAAATAAAGTGAAACAAAAAATAGCATAACAATTATTACATTTAAATATTTTCGCCTTTTGCCCATGCCACACTCCCCCTTACATCTTTTCCTGCTAGACAGCCATAAGTACACGCACCACAGCTAATACATCTTTCAGGATGGTACACTTTACATGCCCCTCTATTTTCTTTGCCATGCTTTTGGATGTACTGAATAATGTTTAATACATCTACCCCAGCAGGACAGTTTTTAGAACACTTCCCACACCTTGCACAATTTTTAGCCTTTGAATAATCTGGCATACTACCTACAGCCACAAAGAAAGTGGTGTCTGTAATGACTTCATCTCTTTTCAGCTCATGACAGCTTAATGCGCCTCCTCCAACAAAAATCTCTTTCTTGCTAAAACTTTCTCTTGGAAATACTTGCTTGATAAGTGCCATAACATCTTTTCTCAGTTCAACCTTGACTGCATAGGCCTTTGCACTTCTCATATCTGCCACAGTAATCCATTTTGTATAGGCGCTAGCTCTATTATTTACTGCTTCAGCTATAGCTAATACCGTTTGGATATTCATTACTAAAATCCCCATGTCTGCTGCTCTTTTGCCTTGTGGCACCTGTATGCCAAGTACTGTCTTAATCAAATAGTTTTCATACCCCATAGGAAAGCGGTCTCTAATTTTTATCTGCTTATATTTAAATACTCCTTCTCTTAATGGTTCTTTGGTAGCCAGTATAATTTCCTGAAACCCAAATGCCTTCTGAAGAATTTCTGTCCCTTGTTGCACCTTAACTAACTGATTTCTATAAAGCCATGCATCATGTATAAGTCCTGGATCACATTCTACCCCATTAATTAATAAAACCCCTTTTTGACTTTTATAAGCTTTTAGTTTATCAGCTACTAAAAAGCCATTACCACTTCTTCCAGTAAGCCTAAGTGACTCACATAATTGAATCAGGCTTTCCCTTGTAAAACTTTGATTCATCCCTAAATTTGATAACTCGCTATAAGTTGTTAAATCTTTTGATCCTATCAAATTAAGATCCACAACCTTTCTAATGACTGCTTTTGTTTCATGATTCTTTTTAGCAAACAATTTATCCTTATAATACTTCTTAGCTGCTTTTTGAGCACTTATCATATTTTTATTTGCTTTCACACTGCATTTGGTAACTATACTTTGTTCCATCTTACTCATCCTTTCTCAATAAACTTCAATTTTTATTTCAAATAAAAGTGAGCAATTGCTTACCTTTAGTTTAGTAAGCAATTGCTTACTTGTCAAGAGTTTTCAGAATATAAAAAAGGCAACCCATGAGTTTGGATTGCCTCTCTTATTATTTCTTTTGATATGCTGCCACTGCTTTGTGGTATTCTTCTGGATCTTCGATTTCTTCTACGATTACATCGCCATCTTCAGCGTTGAAATAGCGGTAAATATAA
>USPX01000443.1 GCA_900556665.1 uncultured Eubacteriales bacterium | reverse complement strand
AAAAGATATGCCTGCTATACAAACTACTTTAAATAACTCTATAAATTGTATTCCTAGTAATCTCCCCTTTGCTAACAGTGCACCTTTTTGCTTTATATTATATCTAAAATTTTCTTTAAGATTATCATTACATATAACTAGAGCCTCACCAAATAAAGCACCATTTTTAGTACCACCTATATAAAAAGCATCACATAAGTTTACTAAATCCTTTAATTCTAAATCATTTTCTTTACTAGTGATGGCAGCACCCATTCTAGCACCATCAATAAATAATATAAGATTATTTTTTTTGCAGTAAGAGTATAATTCTTCTAATTCTTTCTTAGTATAAATAGTTCCTATCTCTGTAGAGTTTGAAATATATACTAATCTAGGCTTAACCATATGCTCATCAGTATGTATTTTTAGGATTTTTGCAATCATTTCTTTATTTAGCTTTCCGTCATTACTTATTGCAGTAATGACTTTATGGCCACAGGCCTCTATAGCCCCTGTTTCATGTACTGCTATATGACCACTATCTGCTGCGATAGCAGCTTCATACTGTTTTAAAAAAGAAGATATACATACTATATTTACTTGAGTTCCTCCTGGGATGAAATGAATATCTATACTGTCATTTTTTAGTACATTTTTTAGTATATCCTTTGCTTTTAAACAGTATTCATCCATGCTATATCCAGAACTTTGTACTAAGTTACTTTCAACTAAAGCGTTTAAAATATTCATATGACATCCTTCGCTATAATCATTTGTAAAACTGTACATAACAACCTCCATATATAATTACTCTCTATTTATAATTATAGCAATATTTACCATTAAGTAGTGTATTTTCATAATATAAAAAGCAACTACATAGATAATTAGATATCTAATGCAGTTGCTATATATTTATTAGTTTATTACAAAACCACCATTGGAGCTTATTACTTGACCTGTAATAAAATCTCCACCTTCACTTGCTAAGAATAAGGCACATTTAGCAATGTCTATAGGTTTTCCAATCCTCATTAAAGGAGTTTCGTATTTTAAGTATTCTAGAGTTTCCTCATCTATTTCATTTAACATATCAGTTTCTATTACTCCTGGTGCTATGGCATTTACCTGAATATTTGAAGGTCCAAGTTCCTTAGCTAAAGCTTTAGTCATCCCAATTAAAGCAGCTTTAGAAGTTGAATAATGAACTTCATTGGAAGCTCCTACAAGTCCCCACATAGAAGATATATTTATAATCTTTCCTTCATGCTCTGGTATCATATACTGCAATGCTTTTTTAGTAACATAAAACACACCATTTAAGTTAACATTCATTACTTCATGCCATTCTTCAATACTTATCTCAGTAAATGTATTGAATCTACTTATACCAGCATTATTGACTAGTACATCTATTCTTTCAAATTGACCTATTGTATAGTTAACTAAAGCGTTAGCTTCATTTATATTAGAAATATCAGCTTTAAAAATTCTAGCATTATATCCTTCATTAGTTAATTCTTGAAGAAGCTCATTTGCTTCTCTCTCCGATTTATTATAATTAATTACTACATTATAATTATTCATAGCAAATAGTCTTGCTATTTCTCTACCTATACCTCTAGATGCTCCTGTTATAAGAGCCACTTTTTTATTACTCATTACTTACCTCTTTTTACTTTTATTATAGTACTTATTATTTCTAATATTTAATAATTAATAGCATTTTAATGAATAAATCAAGAACTTCTCTTGATTGTCCTTTTCATATAAATCCTTTAATATGACTTCTTGACTTTTCATAAATGGCGTAAAATACTCTAAATAATCTATATAAGATTCTGATGGATAGTACATTATAATATCAATATCTCTTGGTTTTCTATCATAAGAATCAAATATATTATTTAACACAGATGCGAATATTTCAACTGAAAATGGATTAAAAAAGTAAAACTTGTTATCCTTATCTGAAATTTTATATTGCTGTGCTAAAGTACAAACAAAATGTATCTTATCTTCACTAGAAGGCTTTTTCTTCATATAATTAATTTTATTATATAAAGCTTCTTGATAATATCTTTCGTTAATTTCTATCCCTGTAACATCACAATCAAAAAAGTAATTTAT
>USPX01000442.1 GCA_900556665.1 uncultured Eubacteriales bacterium | reverse complement strand
AACTTTATGAATCCACACGGCTTACATGATCCAAATCATTACACAACAGCTTATGATATGGCCCTTATTGGAAGCTATTTAGCTTATAACGATTATTTCCTTGATATTATGCAAGATACTACTTATCAAATTCCACCTACAAATCTTGTCAATGAAACGCGTTACTTATATCAACAACATAGTATGGTTAACCCTACTAAAAATCCTATTTACTATCGCAAAGATGTCATTGGTGGGAAAACTGGCTTCACAGACCAGGCACGTCATACGCTTGTAACCATGGCGCGTCGTGGTGACACAACACTAGTAGCTGTTGTTTTAAAATCTGAAAAAGCAACGCTTTATACCGATACAGCTGCACTTCTAGATTACGGTTTTGATTCTTATAATATGTTACCACTCCACAAGACAACGGATACTTTAGCAACTTTACCGCTTTACAGTGTAAAGAGTGGTAAAAATTATCAAGCAGGTAACTGTAGTATTGGACTTGCTGAAGATAGTAACGTACTTGTGCATAAATCTATTACTGCCCAAGACATTACTACTCACTTAAATCTTCCAGACTACATTACTTTAGGCAATCAAGTTGGTGATGAAGTTGGCGAAATTACATACCTTTATGGTAGTGAAATATTATGTACACAAAAACTTATTATCACAGACATTGCTTTTTCACCTTCGCCTTATATGGCTGAAACACCAACTAGTGGTTCACCATTTTCAGATGTATGGTATATTGGTTTAGGCGTTCTGGCTCTAGTTTGTTTATTACTTTTAATACTACTTATAAACAATAAACATCGTCGTAAACGTAATAAAACTTATAGATTATATAAATAAATCATAAAAAGAGGTGCTACATAGACTATGTAGCACCTTTCTTCTTATATACTAATTACTTCGTCAAAAGCAATATTTTCAGCATCTTTCCAAAGTCTATCTAATGCATAAAATGCTGCATCTTCTTCATCTAAGATGTGTACAATCACTTCACCATAATCTAGTAAAATCCACCCAGCTGTTTGATACCCTTCTTTATGAATTGGCTGTTTTTCTGCAAATTCTTGTACCACTTCTTCAACTTCATCTGCAATAGCTTTTGTTTGGCGTACATTAGAAGCCACGGCTATAATAAACATTTCTGCAAGTGGTGTGAGTCCTTGTACATCTAGTACTTTTAAATCTAAAACTTTTTTCTTATTAATTGCTACAACAATTTGTTTAGCAAGTTCATGTGTAGAATAACTCAATCCAATCCCCTTTCTATGATCAATAATTAATTGAACTGCTTATAATATTCTATGAGTTCTTGTGTAATAGGATGTACTTCTTGCTTTAAAATATTCGTTACATAGTTATATGAACATGTTAATGCTTTATACATGGCTCGATTTAAATCATAATGCGCTAAATCTTTAATTTGCTCTTTTCCTTTATAAGTGCCACGTCCTTCTTCTGTCATATCTGCTAAATAAATAATTTTCTCTAAATCTGTCATATTATGACGTCCTACTGTATGATAACGAATACTATTTAAAATAGAAGGTTTACTAATGCCCCAGTTTTTTTCAAGAAGTACTGCCCCTATTTTGCCATGGGCTAAATCAATATGCTTTTCTTCAAATGCATCTAAATCAATTTTATATAAATCACATAATCTTTTTTGCTCTTCTTTACCAAGTTCCTTAGCGATATCATGGAATAAGGCTGCAATAAAGGTTTCATCATAATCTAGATGATGATATTTTGCATACTCAAGTGCCATTTCTACAACACCTCTTGTATGTGCATAACGCTTAGGTGATAATTTAGATGCCACATAATCATACATTTCAGTACGTTCTTCTTCTGTAAGACAAATTTTATATTCATATAAATCATATTTCTTAATATAATTTTCAACTTCTTCTGGTACTAAATACTTAATTGGTTTCATTGCATTAATCCTCTCCCTAATATTAGATGATGAGATGGCAAGTGCTGGTACCTCTAAAAAGTGAATATTCGCCTCATATTGTTTTTTAAGCTCTTCAACTTTTTGAATTAGCTCAGCTTTATGATAGCCAGGTCTCGTAACAGCTACAAAATCACATAGTTTTAATAATTCTTCTGGT
>USPX01000441.1 GCA_900556665.1 uncultured Eubacteriales bacterium | reverse complement strand
ATTTCAGCTTCTTCTAGTTCAGTAGATGCTTTCGGTCACAAACAACTTTGTGGTGCGGGTAAAGCTTTAGAAAATACTCTTAAAGATGCACTTAAATGTAAAGTACGTTCAGTTGAACTTAATGTATTACAACGTGCTGGAGGTCACATTGCATCACTTACAGATTTAAATGAATCTGTAGTAATCGGTAAAGCTGCTGCTTTAGCTGGTGCAGAAGGCGAAACAGCTAAAATGCTTTGCTACAAACGTACAAGCAATGCACCTTATGAAACAGAAATATTTAGCTACGACATTCGTCAAATTGCTAACCTTGAGAAAACTGTTCCTACAGAATGGATTTCACCAGAAGGCAATAATATTACAGAAGAACTTATGGCCTATTTAAGACCACTTATTGAAGGTGAAACAACACTTAGCTTTGCTGCTGGTGTACCTGACTTTGCAAATATTCGCCATTTACACGATAAAACTTTCTTTAATAATTTTTTAAGTAGCCTACAAGATTGATGTCTAATAGGCTACTTTTTTACATTATAAATCACTATACAAATTGTAATTAAAATTGTATAATAGTCTATAAAAATAAAAAATATATGTCATCTTCTATACATTACTTAATGATAGGACTCATTTGACGTACAAGGAGGATTTCATGCATATCGGAATTATTGGGCTTGGCCTTATTGGAGGGTCTATTGCTAAATCATTTAAAAATGTTCATGTTCAAAATAGTTATATCACTGCTTATGACTTAAATTCAGCTGATCTTAAAACAGCTTACGATACCGGAATCATTGATAATATCGCGCAAAACTGTACTTCTGATTTTGCTAACTGTAGCGTAATCTTTATTTGTACACCAGTTTCTAAAACTGCTGATATTGTTAAGGGACTATTGCCACATATTCATAACGATTGTATTTTAACAGATGTGGGGAGTACAAAGTATGATATCGTTTCACAAGTTACTAAGCTTATTGAAGATAGTGAAAAACGTGTTTACTTTGTAGGTGGACATCCTATGACAGGTTCTGAGCGTTTTGGTTATGAAGCATCTTCTGCACAACTTTTTGAAAATGCTTACTACATGCTTACACCTATGGGGGACACACCAGACTTCATCTTATTCATTTTACAAAAACTTATTGAACGTATGGGCGGATTACCTCTTGTCCTTTCTGCGACTTATCACGACTTTGCCACAGCTAACATTAGCCACTTACCACATATTGTAGCAAGCAGTCTTGTGCATCTTATTCGTGATAATGATGGGGAAAGCCGTTATCTTCACGATTTATGTGCTGGTGGTTTCAAAGATTTAACACGTATTGCTTCTTCTAACCCTAATATCTGGACAAGTATTTGTTTATCAAATAAAACTCAGATTGAACGTGTATTCAAAAGTTATCGTGATATTTTAGACCGCTTTATCGACATACTAGAAAAAGGGGACGAAGATGGGCTTTATACTTACTTTGATACAGCCCGTATTTATCGTAATACTTTTAAAGAAGGAAATAGCCAGCTTGGCAAAAGCTATGCGCTCCATGTGGATGCTAAGGATGAACCTGGTGCCATTGCTGCCATTGCTTCATTATTAAGTGCGAATCAAATTAACATTAAAAACATTGGTATTATCAGTGACCGTGAATTTGATTCAGGGGTTCTTAAAATTGTGGTAAGCTCTAAATCTGAGCTCTTACGTGCTACAGAAATTCTATCTAAACATCGTTATAACATTTATTATTAGACTATATACATAGGCCGTATTTTGGCTGATACTTGCATATATAAAGGAGGCTTTTATGATTATTGAACCAATTAATAGCTTAAAAGGTACCATTGAAGTACCTGCTGACAAATCTATTTCCCACCGTGCTGTTATGTTCGGAAGTTTAGCCCTTGGCACAACCCATATTACTAACTTTTTAATGGGAGCAGACTGCCTTTCAACTATTTCTTGCTTTAGAAAACTTGGCATTGATATTGAAATCAATGGGAGTGATGTTATCGTTCATGGGAAAGGACTTCATGGACTTACAAAAAGCGAAGAAGTTTTAGACTGTGGGAATAGTGGGACAACAGTTCGCTTAATCTCTGGTATTTTATCAGGACAAG
>USPX01000440.1 GCA_900556665.1 uncultured Eubacteriales bacterium | reverse complement strand
TGATTATGATAAGGATCAATCTTTTTAGTACGTGATTTAGACTGTTCTTGAAGTGGGGTGTATGAAAAAATCTCTGTAAATTGCTTTCTATGATAATTATATGAGGGCAGAATGGCATACTTGACCATTTCTGCCGTGGCTATAATATAGCCTGTAGAAAATAGACATGTCAAGGGCACCCTCGTAAGAGGGTGTTTATTTTACCCTTGATATCCTATTTTTGGAAGGCTACAGAGGTAGTCTCCCTTCAAACATAATACTCAGTTCACCGTATACTTTACCCCAATTTCTAAGAGGCATGGACCACTTTTTAGTCGCCTCAAAGGTAGCCAAGTATAATGCTTTAAGTAAAGCTGTATCACTTGGAAATACACTTCTTTGACGATTTAGTTTACGGTAAGTGCTGTTAAGGCTTTCTATAGCATTAGTCGTATAAATAACTTTTCTCACATCAGCAGAAAACTTAAAAATCGGACTAATTACATCCCAGTTGATTTCCCAGCTTTTCATTGCATGTGGATATTGCTCAGACCATTTTTCCGTTACTTCCTGCATCATTTGATAGCCTTGTTCTTCACTAACGGCATGATAGATCCTCTTTAGGTCTGTTGCAAATGCCTTTTTATCTTTCTCAGAAACGTACTTTAAGGTATTTCTAACTTGATGCACAATACAACGTTGATATTCTGTATTTGGAAAAGCTACGTTAATGGATTCCTTTATCCCTGAAAGACCATCTGCACATAAAACTAAAATATCATTAACACCTCTATTTTTTAACTCATTGAGTACACCAAGCCAATATTTACTGCTTTCATTTTGACCTACTTGAATGCTTAGTACTTCTTTATGCCCATCCATTGTAATCCCAAGGATTACGTAAGCTGCTAACTTACGAATTACATGATTATCCTTCACTGAAAAATGTACAGCATCAATAAATACAATAGGATACACAGATGCAAGAGGGCGATGTTGCCAATCTTCAATTTCAGGTAAAAGTTTATCTGTTACATCCGATACAAAACCTTCACTTACTTCAAATCCATATATCTCTTCAATTTGATCTGAAATCTGCCTGGTTGTAAGACCTTTTGCATACATAGCAATAATCTTTTCATCTATTTGTGAGATATCCTTTTGTCTTTTACGAACAATTTGAGGTTCAAATGAGCTTTCACGATCTTGAGGTACATCAAGTTTAACTTCACCATAATGACTTCGCACTGTCTTAGGTTTATATCCATTACGTGAATTAGTATTCTCAGAACGTTGATAATTCTCATAACCAAGGTGATGATCCATTTCGGTTTCCATCATTTCTTTAATGGTCTCACCAAGTAAATCTTTAAGTGCATCTTGAATGTCTTGAGCACTCTTAATGTTATACTCATTAATTAGCCCTGTTATAATATTTTTCTTACCCTCACTTAATCTTTCTCTTTTTCTTCTTCCCATAAAAAAACAGCCTCCTATGAATTTATTTTATCATAGAAAGCTGTGTTAGGATTTTAATTTACAGACTTTTCTTCACACTCTCAAAAATTCTTATAAACGAATTTTTATCTTTTGCCTTATAGTATTTCTAGTAACAGGAACTTATAGCTGCAAAAGTTCCTGTTACTATGATGAATGGCAATCATGCCATTTCTCATTAAATCCTGATGAGTATCCAATTATTCACTCCGATAGAGGATGTCATTACAACTATAAAAGACGCATTATGAAAGTAATCTACCTTCGTAATACGTCTTTTATAAGTACATATCCTGATAATATCTAATCTTATTATTTATTTTCCTGATGAATGTATTTCATTACTTTATCCACTGATACCTCAGCAATAACAGCAATTTGTTCTACTGACATACCTATATTAAGTAAATTCCTAATTACAGCAAGTGTCTTTTCTTGTATACCTTCTATTCGTCCTTCTTCTCGTCCTTCTTCTTTTGCTGTTTCCATAATATCGCGTTCAATTGCTACATTCTCTAAATGCTTTTCATATGCTCTTAGTGCTGCTTTATCTAATTGTGCAACATCTAAACATAATTCTGCTTCCTTAATATATTTGGACTTAAATTCTTTCTTAATCTCAGAATGCTTCAACATATAAATCCACTCATCTATGTCT
>USPX01000439.1 GCA_900556665.1 uncultured Eubacteriales bacterium | reverse complement strand
ATAAGTTTCTCCATCAACTTCTCTCTTAACTGCTTCAACGCCTTCTTCTGTGTCTATTGATTCAATAGCTGCATCAGCAATTATCTTCGCCGCTAGGGCATCCATAGTACCGTTATCAACACCTGTTCCTATATAATAAGCTTGACCTTCTTCAAAGTCATTTACAGTTATGGCACTTAAATGATTATAGAATTCATCGTTGTAGACAAATAGAGATTTAGCAGTAGTAGTTTTTAACATATCTCTAAAGACAGCCCCACTACCTGAAATTCCTGCAAATTCATTTATACCTTTTATCTCTACACTTTGTCCTTCTTGAAGAGATTCAATTTCTTCAACATAGCCACCTATTAAGTCATTGTAGTATGTTGGATTAAGCTGTCCAAGAGTAAGATTATTATAGTAATCTTTAATTGCAGTTCTAAAGCTAAATACAACTTTTCCACCATTTTTCACAAATTCTCTCACTCTTTCCTGTACTTCAGTCTTAAATACTATCATTGTTGGTATTAATAATACCTTATATTCACTAAAATCAGTATAAGATGGAATAACATCAATATTTACATTCTTATCATAAAATGGTCTGTAAAGTCTATATACTTCATTTTTATAATCCATTAAGAAACTTTGCTTTTGGATTCTAAATGAAGCCATAGATTCATAATCATAAATAACCGCTACCTCAGCTTTTACTTTACTATCAATAAGTTTTTCATTTTCTTTCATATCATTAAAGAAGTCTTGAACTTCAAAGAATTTTCTTCTTTTGATATTATCTTGATCTAATATTCCATAACAGTATTGCTCTGCACCTTTAACCGCTCCTCTGTATCTAAAATACATAAGTGAGTTACATCCATGGGCCATTGCTTGGTATGACCACATCTTTGCTTGATTCGGTCTTGGAAGATATCCTATAACATCATGTCCTTGAGCACCCATTATGGCTTCAGTTATCCAGAAGTTTTGCTTTTTAGCACCTCTCATATAATCTAAACCACATGCTATTTCATGAGCTGGAATTGGCTCTCTTTGCCCACCCCATACTGGATAGTTATTGTATGCTACAACATCTAAATGCTGTGCAACTTTTGAATAATCATAGCTCTTATCGAAATATCCACCTGAGAAATCATGCATTACTACTGAATCTTCACCTAATATTTCCTTTAATAAATCTACTTGCATCTTAGCATATCTTTCAACACTTATGCTTCTAAATCTTTCCCACTCCATACGTAATGAAGGATTATGAGTAGTTATAGTTTTATCTGGAAGAGGTATTTCATCAAAGTCATTATACTCTTGCGACCAAAATACTGTTCCCAAAACTTCATTAAGTTTATTTATATCATTATTATAAGCTTCTTTTAAATACTCTCTAAAAGCTCTCTTACATTCATTACAGAAACAAATATCGCTTCCTTCATGACCAAATTCATTATCTATTTGCCATGCAACAATTCCCTTTTCATTTTTATAATGTTCTGCAAGGGCTCTTATTATTTTCTCACTAAACTTATGATATGTTCTGCTATTAAAGCAATATTGTCTTCTTCCTCCAAAAACTCTCTTTGTATTATCTTCAAATTCTGATAACACTTCAGGATAGTTTTTAGCAAGCCATGCTGGCATAGTAGCTGTAGGAGTACCGAAAATAACATTCAATCCTTTTTCCTTAGCTTTTGCTATTACATGATCGAAATAAGAAAAATCATATTGGCCTTCAACCTTTTCCATCATATGCCATGCAAATTCACCAATTCTTATGACATTGCTACCTAATTCTATTATATTATCTAAATCTTCATTTAACATATTTTCATTCCAATGCTCTGGTTAATAATCAACACCTAAATACATTTTTATACCTCCCATTACGCTAAGTCTTTTTTCATAATAATTTTATCACAAACCTATTATTTTTTAACCGTTTTTTACTAAATTTTACTTAAAGAATATTATTTAAACCCAGCCCTAAGACTGGGTTTTATATATTATGCTATTTCAGCACTTCTTTTTTCTTCTAATTTACTGATGATTTCATCTTGGAATTGTCCTTCAATTTTATATCCTTTTTTATAAATTATAAAGGCTATTATACTTATTACTGAAGGTACTCCAATCATTAAAACTCTCATAC
>USPX01000438.1 GCA_900556665.1 uncultured Eubacteriales bacterium | reverse complement strand
GTATTTACATACATAGCATCGACTCCTTTGTTTGTCCGTCATACTCAAACTCTACACTATATATATGACCCCTTTTACCTCTGTATACCATCAAAAATACTGTACAACCTGTTCCTTTCCAGGTGGACACTTACTATCCATAGCCTTATTTGGAGCACAAAAATAAGGCTAAAACATAATCTTTTTCATTCGTTTATTATGCTTTAGCCTTTGTTTATATATTTAATATTATTTATAAGCTCGCAATTTATAAAGTTGCAATAACTTCAATTTCAACTTTTGCAGCTTTTGGAAGATTAGCTACTTGAACTGCACTTCTAGCTGGGTATGGTTGTGTGAAGTATTTACCGTATACTTCGTTTACAGCAACAAAATCATTGATATCTGCTAAGAATACTGTTGTTTTAACAACATTATCAATGCTTGTTCCAGCAGCTTCAAGTACTGCCATAAGATTTTTAATAGATTGCTCAGCTTGTTCTACTACTGTTTCTTTGAGTACACCATCTGCGTTCATCCCTAATTGACCTGATGTGTAAACCATTCCATTTGCTACGATTGCTTGTGAATATGGTCCAATTGCTTGTGGTGCTTTATCTGTGTGTACACTTTGTTTCATCTGTAAATCCTCCTGATTTAAAACTCTTATTTTTAATTGCTATCTTTATTATATGCATTCTTTTCTAGCTATTCAATGTCACGCCTTTATTTTTTCAAAACATTTTTATTTTGTTGTAATTATATATTTATTCAATAGAAGTTTTATATTTCCCCGTAAAACAAAAAAATCTTGATCGTTACCGATCAAGATACCATCTATTGGTGTATTTAATATTTTACTTAATGCATATAAGTTGTCTACTGAAGGTAAACTCTCCCCCCACTGCCATTTATAAATTGCCTGTGGTTGTTCAAACCCAAAGTACATCTGCAAGTCCTTTACTGATAATCCTCTAGCTTTTCTAAGTTTAACAATATTGGCACCTGTAGCCTTTAGATTAACTGTTGGGAACATATTTGTGCTCATCGCACACCTCCTGTAAATAATATTTGCAGCTATACAGCCATGTGTTAAACCTAACAGTAAGAAGTCAGCCCATCTAAACATTTCCCATGGATTTTATCGAGAATTAAGCATTAATAATTAATCATTAAATCTAAAGAAAATTAAACATTGACCACTGAGCATTAAGCACTAAGCATTAACAATTTAATCTCTATAGCATCTATAATCAGATTGCCTCAATGACCTAATGTTTTCACCGCTAACCCTTGGTGAAGGGGACTTCATTTAAGATTTTCGTATAACTACAAATATATTATATATTCTTTTTTACTAGACTTCTATCATTGTAATACTATTTGAAATCTGAAGACAAGTATCTACCTCACTTTCGAAGGCTTCAATCTCATCTGTCATGGTTTTAATAAGCTTTTCAGCCTCTAATGCATCTACAAGTCCATACTCATTAGCTGCACGATAAGGCTTTGCAATAGCATCATAACTTGCTTCAGTGATTTTTTCTTTTCCTTCTTTGCCATAAGCAGTAATAAGTAATGTTTCTATACTATCATCAACTCTACCATTCTCTGCATTTACTCTCCCAATTGCCTTTGCGTACTGCTCCGAAAGCCTGGCAACAAGTGCTCTTTCATAGGCAATAGAACTTTTCTTATCAATAGCTTCTGCTACTGTCATTTTTTTGCCTGCCACTTCTACCATTGTGACTGCGTTAGACTGAATAATGGCTGACTTAATCTGATTTCTACGCTTAATCAAATCTGTAATAGACATATAGTCTGCTTTTGCACGATTCTTGAATTCTTCTTTTGTCATTTCACTATTTACATTAGTCACAGACAACTTGGCTGCACTTATAAATTGCGCTTCCTCTATTTTACGATGAATTCTACTATCTAATAATTTTAACTCATTTAATCCTTTAGTTACTAACATTTTCTCCATGCCATAACCTCCTTGTATACTATACCTTTTTCAATTTATAGTTCTTCATTGCTGTACGTTCATCTCATTTATAAATCAAGTATAGTCTAATATGAAATATATGACATTAAACCTATAGTTTATACTATTTATAGATAAACCATTTTAAATACTTTTATATGCTTGTATGTTTTATGTTATTT
>USPX01000437.1 GCA_900556665.1 uncultured Eubacteriales bacterium | reverse complement strand
TTCGATGACATAGTCTTTATAGTCTTGTATAGGAATTGCACTAAAAGCCTCTAATGATTGTTGTTTCTTTTGAAGTGTGGTTGCAGCTAAACTCGCTATTGAACTAGAATCAAGTCCCCCACTTAATAAAATTCCATTATTTGTAGTTAATCTGCAATCAACACATTCTTTAAAAAGCTTTAAGAAGGCTTCACGATAAGCTGTATCATTAGGAAGTTTAAGCGGTTTGACGGTTTTCAGTGGTTGCCAATATTGCGTGAGTAGCAATTCATGCTGACGAATCAATAAGCTATGTGCAGGCGGCAATTGCTTAATGCCTTCATAAGGGGTACTTTCACAATCAAATTGGCTCATTGGAATTTCATTTGAAAGGAAATTGACAATCCACTGAATATGAATGGAAGTGGCTTTAGCATGAAGGGCTGTGATGGCCTTAATAACAGAACCAAAATAGAACGTACCTTCTTCAAAGGTATAATAAAATGTACGTGTACCAGTGGCATCACGGGCACAAAAGATTTCATCCTTGGCCTTATTCCAAATGACAAAGCTAAAATCACCAATAAGATGATTAGGACAATCCACTCCCCATTTTTCATAAGCTAATAAAATAAGTTCACTATCACTTCTACTCTCCCCCATATTTAAACCTAAAGCTTCATAAAGCTCCTGGCGGTTATCTAAAATAACATCTGCTGCAATCAGTTGTGTATGATTTACGTTGTATAATGGCAATATCTCTGTTTCATTTTCCTTAGTAATATGTAATAAGCCACACCCTATAAAAGCGTTCTCTTCTTTGATTTCGAGATAACGATCTATTTTATAACACCCAAGTACCTGCTGCTTATTGATTGGCTGTTTGAAGGGTAACTCCTCAGTTGCAATCATCCCATAAATTAATCCACTCATATCTTTTTCCTCCTTAACATATAAATACAAACTATGATGGCTAATGTGCCTAAAGAAATCAATAAGCCTAATTTAAAGCCTGGTGCTTCATAGTATAAAACAATATTATGTGTTCCCTTATCCAGGACACTCCCCAATAAAGCTCCTTGTATAGCCACTGTCTCCTGTTTTTTGCCATCTACCTTTATATACCATCCCTTGTCATATAAAATAGAGGTCATAAATAGTTTAGCGTCTTCACTTATTGTAATCTCCCCTTCTACATAACCATCTCGCCATTTATTTATCTGTAAGCCTTGTGATTTTAAAGTGCTATAAAGTGTTTTAAAAGGTTTCAAATCTAAAGTATAAAAGTAACTATCTTTTAAATAAAATTCAGAGTCTATAAGTTTTAAAGTAATATGAACCGCTTCGCCTTTTTTATACGTCCCTATATTTTTTATGCCATATGCACTACCTAGAAAATAATAGCTGGCGTCTATGTCATTCACATATACCTCTACAGGGTTTCTTTTAAGCTTTTGGGTATCAAAAAGTGTAGAGGTTAACTGCATATACAGCGGTCCATCTTCTGCTGCTTTTAGCACATAAATAATAGTCGCTTCCGCTTTTGAATCTTCTTTTATATAATGCTTTTCATCATTTTCCATGCAAACTTGAAGATTTGTACAGTGTAGAGCTTCTAGTGTAGCAGGCTGATAATAAGTGTGCGCATTATTGTTTAAGTGACTAAGTAAGCTGTTTTGAACCTCAAAGGCATTAGTAGTGAGCGTTAATGGTGCTAATACTTTTTCAGAAACGGCATAGCCTATAGGCAAAGCATAAGGATTTTGATAAACTTCCATGGTTTCATGTGGTGTGAGACAATCATAAAACTTCTGAGCTCCCCACGTTTGATCTAAATAATCTATTGGTTTATAACAATGCCATTTTAAATAATAGGTAATACCTAGTAACATATCTGTAGGTAATGTACCGCCTTCTATGTACTTTTGATTCACTAGATTTTGATTAGAACAGACTCCTAATTGCTTCAAAAACTCAAGTGAGGACTGCTCTATACTAGAACTTGAATGATTAATGCCATGATAACCATAAAGCATCGGATCATTATCGGAGATTTGATAAAAATCCTCTATGCGGAAGAATGTATGATCTTGATTTAACCCTTGAAGTGTCGTATTAAAATCTTTACTACTATTTACAAAAAACTTACGTTCTATATAGTCAAAATGCTT
>USPX01000436.1 GCA_900556665.1 uncultured Eubacteriales bacterium | reverse complement strand
CTCAAATGCATCTCTTGCAATAACCTCATCGTTTTTAGAACAAACATTTAGCATAACGCCTCTATCTTTTAATTGTTTAATATAATTTTGAAATGCCATATAAGCTTCTGAAACTGCATTGTCATTTCCTACTTGTATGCCTTCAATGCCATCATCTCCAATGACACCACCCCATAAAGTATTATCCAAATCTAATACAAGTGACTTTTTGTTTTTACCATATAATGCTTTGATGATATTGCTTAAGTTACTGCATAACTCTGGTATAGCCTTTAAACTCAGTGCATACTTGTACATATACCACATTGAATCGTCATACCAAATATTTAATCCAACTGTTGCTGAAAGGTAGTTGATATCATTAATGAAAAAAGCCTGATGATTTCTAGCATACTCATAAAATTTCTCATTTAATAAGTTGATATAACGTATGCTACCATTATCTCTATAACATTCACTATTCCCTGATGTTCTATGTTTTAATGGTTCAAAGTTATTTTGGATAATCATACAATTACATTTTTCATATAATGTCTCCCAAATCATATTGAACTTATTCATTTCATTAGTTACAAGAGCTTCTACATCTTCTCTTGTTGCTGTAATATCAGGAAATCTTTCAATGTTTTTATTAGTTGTATGTATATAAACTATATCCGGCTTAAACTCCACAAGCCTTTCATTATCATATACTGCTTCTTCATAAAAGCGTCCATATAATCCCTCATAAAATATCGGTTTAATCCCATGCTTTAACAAAAAAATCTCTAATATATTTTTGATATCCCCAATTGTAGAACCGCTTAAAATAGCGATTCTTTTCTCTAGAAGATTTTCTTGCTGAAGTAGTTGCTTCTTCATGGATCTTCTTTTCTTCCATATATGTTCTATATCTAGCGGATAATATAAAGCTTTCATCTTTCCTCCTTATATCATAAGCACCTTATTATTCAAATTCGTAAAGATTGCCTATATCAATATGTGCAGCAGTATGTTTAGCTACTCGTTCTTCTATTTTAGGTAACAACTTATAATCTGATGAATACAGATAAGTCAAATACGCATCCAAATCTTTAGGTGCATAAAACATATGGCCTTCAAATTCCACTTCAATTAACTCCTGATATGTTTTTCTTCTAGAAAACACACCCGTAAACGGATTACGAACAGCTAATAAATAACTTACTCTTTTACTATTATCATCTTTAAACATCGTTGAAAATCTTTCGAACCATTTATAACTTGTCTTGTTTGATACTTTACTTAATAATTTATAATAAGTTTTATAACCTGGTCTTCTCTCTCCAGCTGCACCTACATGGGCCCATACCATTGTTTTAGTAATACGGCATAGTCTATTTCTCACCTTATGCATAACCCAGTTATTCGTTCCATTATGGATTGGCATAATATCTATAAATACACCTAAATGCGTATCATATTGATTTCTTGTGGCACGATAATATAACGTATCATTTCTTTTAATTTGTGCAAAAACTAAATTACAATCTTTATCACTTTCCTGCGTCTTAATAAAGTATTTTTCAGGATCTAGTTCTTCTTTTGCCACTTCCAAAAAGCGTTTATACTCTGGATATAACATAGCTATATCTACATCATCATCCCATGGCACAAAGCCTTTATGTCTTACAGCACCTAAAAGTGTTCCTAATAATAAATTGTATTTAATGTTATGCTTTCTACAAATTCTATCAACCTCTAATAGCATTTCTAACTCAATAAGCTGAATTCGTCTTGCTACTTCTGGTCCACTTAATTGCATTTGATTAACTTCTTTTTTCTGTAATTGTCCTACAAAGTCATTGCCATAGTAATCTTTTAACCATTCTTCTGCTTTGCAGATTCCTAAGAACTTATATCCCTCTACCTCAAAATCTTGTACTTCATCATAAGTTTCCGTATAAATTGTACATCCACCATGTTTCCATTCATCATAAGGAATAATAATATATTTTCCTTCTTGATAAGTCGTACATAACTTTCTAAGCTTCTCATAAACTACTGTTTTATCCTGAGCTGCAAGCTTTGCCTGTCTCATTGCTGATATAAAGTTAGTAATATTCGTCTGCCCTGGAATAGGTCTTCTAGAATTAATAACTTCCATGTATTTTAGACACTGCTTCTTATGCTCTTTATAAGTTTTAATATTATTACCGGC
>USPX01000435.1 GCA_900556665.1 uncultured Eubacteriales bacterium | reverse complement strand
CAGAATATGTTTTCTTAGATGGGGACTATTCACAAATTGAATTACGTGTCCTTGCCCATATTTCAGGAGATGCCACATTAATTCATGGTTTCAAAGAAAACTTAGACGTTCATACATTAACAGCTTCTCAAGTTTTCCATGTGCCATTTGATGAAGTAACAAGTGAACAAAGAAGTAATGCAAAAGCCGTTAACTTTGGGATTGTTGGTATTAGTGCGTTTGCCCTTTCAGAAGATCTTAAGATTTCACAAAAAGAAGCACAAGCTTATATTGATGGTTACTTTGCAAAATATCCTAATATCAAACAATATATTGATACAACCATTGACTTTGCTATGCGTAATGGTTATGTAGGCACTATGTTTAATCGCAGGCGTGAAATTCCTGAAATTTTAGCAAGTAATTATAATATGCGTGAATTTGGGAAACGTGTAGCAATGAATACACCAATCCAAGGAACAGCAGCAGATATTATTAAAATAGCTATGGTAAATGTGTATCAAAAACTTAAAGACCTCAATCTGAAGTCAAAACTGATTTTAACTGTACACGATGAGCTTTTAATTGAGACACATCGTAGTGAAGTTGAGATTGTGAAAAATCTTCTTAAAGAAGAAATGGAAAATGCTGTTTCACTAAGTGTACCTTTATATGTAGATGTACATGAAGGTGAAAACTGGTTAGAGGTAAAATAAATTTAATGGAGGTGCTAAATGAAAGTTATAGGCATTGTAGGGGGCATAGGAGCAGGTAAAACAACAGTTGCTGCAAATCTTATGCAACTGATACCTATTGAAGTCATTGAAGCAGATACCATTGGACATGAAATACTTTTAAAAGGCCAGGCTGCTTATGAACCTGTTCTAGCAGCCTTTGGTACCTCTATTTTAGATGAAAACGGTGAAATTGTCCGTAAAAAATTAGGGGCTATTGTATTTAGTGATTCAGGTAAGTTACAATTACTCAATGAAATTACACACCCTATTATTCGTGAGGAAATAGAAAGACGTATTGCATGGTTTAAAATGGCTGCGCCAAATCATCATATTTTATTGGAAGCTGCCTTACTGATTGAAAGTGGGCTCATTGAACTTGTAGATACAGTGATTGCTGTTTATGCAGATGAAAATGTACGTGTTAAGCGTGTCATGGCAAGAGAAGGGCTCACAGATGCAGCAGTAAGAGATCGTATTAAAGTGCAGAAACAATGGGAAAGTTTCAAAGAAGTAGCAGATTTCGTAGTAGATAATAGTATTTCGCTTGAACATACAAAAAAACAGTTAGAAGAAATACTGAGGGTTTTATAAAACATAGAACAAGGAGGAATCCAATATGAAAAAGCGTCATAAAATATTTTTGATGCTCATCATGTTACTTATTTTACTTGTGGGTTGTACGGGTCAAACAGAAAAAGAAGAAGTCGTACAAACACCAGAATCAGTTGTGACAGAAGAAGAGACAACGGGTACATCAACTGTTTCAAAAGAAAATGAAATGATTCTGGCAATGAATACACCGACTACATTACATCCACTTTATAACTTACCAGAGAATGTTCAGCAAGTTTTAATGTTAGTATTTAGCCCACTAATTAACATTGAAGAAAATGGGACAATTAGCAGTAATATTGCTAAGTCTTGGATGGTGAATGAAACAGAGACAGCAGTTACAATTACTTTAAGAGATGATGTAAGATTTCATGATGGTCAGCCGCTGACAACAGCTGATGTGATTTATACATTACAGCAAATTCAGCAAATACCAGATAGTCCTTATAAAAGTGCAGTAGATAATATTGCTTCTATGGAACCAATTGATACTTATACATTAAAAATAGTGTATAAACAAGCCTTTAGCGGTATACTTCAGACACTATTTTTCCCTGTTATTCCAAAACATATTTATGATGTGAAAGAACAAGTGTGATTTTAGCACCTATTGGCTGCGGACCATATATTTTTGAGGATTTTACAGCCTCAAAGCGTATGTCACTTAAAGCAAATGCCAATTATTTTAAAGGAAAACCACTTATTGAATCTGTACAAGTCAAGATTATTCCAGATGAAGAAAGTAGTTTATATGCCTTTAAACAGGGACTTATTGATGTGGTCTACACAGATATTACAGAATGGGGTAAATACGCCAATAGTAAAGGCACAACATCCTATGAAATGGCATCCAA
>USPX01000434.1 GCA_900556665.1 uncultured Eubacteriales bacterium | reverse complement strand
TAATCCATCACCAATGCAACTTCCTTTAGTTGGCATATAATTCATGCCATATTCATCAATATTTGAATTAACAGCTACATCAGCATAGCCTTCGTACCAAACACCTGTTTTGAATGTTTGGAATGGGGTATTAAAAAGTTTTTCTGTATTATTTTTAGATGTAATTTTAAATCTAACCCAAACTCTTACATAACTTGAACCAAAAAATGTATAAGCAGTAGATGGTTCAATATAATAATCACCTTCAATGACTAAATGATTCTTCTTTGCTGCATTAACATAGTTTTGAGCATCATTTGAGTAACTTTCTGCTCTATAATCATATAAATCACTTACCATAGTTAAAGTAACATCTCTTCTCCATGAATCAGACACTGTTCTATAATCGAAATTTAAAATCATATCTAGGTGTTTTTCTATTCTTTGCACCCATAATGCTAATTTTTCATCACTATAATATTCATTATTTACTCCAATATTAACTGGATTAGTGTAATATTTAGGGTCTAGTGTTCCATTTTGATAGGTGTTTATAAATTCATAATGGAATTTTTGGTCATACAAATCAGATGGAATTCCCATTGCAATATATGGATAATATTTTGCTTTTTTAGGCAATGTGCCACTTGTTTTTATTGGTCTACCAAATGAATCTTTCTTATCTGAATTGATGTTATACTCAACATTAATTGTATTAGTTGCTTTATCTTGTTCAGCTACACCACCAATTAATCTAATGAACCTCACAGGAACCATTACGCTACCTGTTTTTGAGTCTGAATAAACAGCAGCTCCTAAATCCTCTTGCTTGCCATTTACTGTTGCTGTAGTTTTACCTACTTCTTGAATAATTGTGTTCTTTGAATCTTTTAGTTCTACTGTTTTTGTAGAACCATTCCAGTTCACAGTAAACCCAAATTGTTCAAAGCTTCTAATAGGTAAATATGTAGCACCTTCTTTAACAGCTGGACTTGGATTCATATACAGTTTATTCCCATTGAGATTTATTTTAGTAATAGTTCCCGCATAAAGACTTGATGATAACATCATCCCTGTTGCTCCTACTACTAAAAATTTTATTAGTTCCTTCTTCATTTTCATACAATTCTCTCCTTGTAAGCTCTTTTAATTTTTTGTAAATTATTGTACGAATAATAATTCTGTTTATAACAATTTTATTAAATATATACCTAAAAAACAATATCTGAATTAACCTACAAGAAATACTCATACAAAAATTTATATTAGTGCCTGAGTATTTCTTATTTTACCTCTATAAAGTTCTAATCCTCCAATTGAAAACGCATATAACGGGTATATGAAAAAATCTATATTGTTCATATAGTATAACCCTCTCTAGTAAGAAATGTTTTTATTCTATAAGTTATATATGCATTATAATATACATTATATATATACCAATAATCATATATAGAGACATAATTAGGAAATAATAAGAAAGTAAAATGAATATAGTATTTCATATAAGAATAGAGTTTAGAAAGTATAAAAGTTGTCTATACTTAAGCAAAGATAATAAGGAGGCTTCAGATGCAGAAAAATGCAAACATCCATTGGCAATTAGCGCTAAAGAATATTGGACCTCATGAGAAAACTATATTAACGGGCGAAACAAGTAAATTACAGATAGGAATTTATGCAAATAATGGTGTAGGAAAAAGCTTTATAGGTAGGGCATTTGATAGAATTCAGGCACCTAATAATTCTAGGAATAAAAGTGGAATTGTGCAGTGGGGGAAGAAGGAGGGGAGTCTTTCTTTTCAGATTAACCAGCAAGAGGAAGTAGTAGAGCAGGCAGAGGTTATTTTTACAAATGACAATGAAACAATCCTAAAGAATCAAGTAAATTATTTATACCATGTATATAATCAAGAGTATGTAAAACAAAATTTAGAGGTATTAGGATATCAGCCTAATGGCGATATTACAGGTATTGTACTAGGAAGAGAACGTATTGATTTAACACGAGAGAAGGAAGAGTTGCAGCAACTTAAAGAACAAGGTGTAAATCTAAAAAAAGAAATAGATAACGTTTTTGAAATACGGAAAAAACGCTTAAGAAAAGAAGATGGGGTTAATGTTGGAACGACAGAATACAAGAGATTTAATTTTGAAGAAGTAGAGCGGAATAACTTATATTATGATGAAACTGAATCTTATCATG
>USPX01000433.1 GCA_900556665.1 uncultured Eubacteriales bacterium | reverse complement strand
AGCATACTATTTAAATCAAAGCGCTGGATGGTCAATCTGGCTACAAATTAGCTTATTAGAAGCCTATTTTTTATGCTAGAAGCGTATATTAAGGGAAAAGAAGAATTAAAAGATTAAAAGGAACATATAAAAAGTCTAAAAATATTTTGATTATAGTGAGGGAAAGCATATTTTCAATGACATATATGTAGGTAAAAGAAATTTTAAGAAGGAAGGTCCTACATATGCAAGCAACAGGTAAATTTAGAAATAAAAAAGCAACTTTTACAGCAGCTAGTAATGTAATGCTGTTTGATGCACGTTTAGATATGGATACAAAAACACTTCATAATATGATTAACTACTATATTTCCATCCCAGACTTTACCCTTTATAAAGGGCATTTACAAAAGGTAACAGGGCTCGGACAAAAGGCTTTTAATCGTATGTGGAAACAGCTGAAGGAAACAGGATATTTAAAACAGCATAAGTTAAAAGGTGAAAGAGGCATATTTTATTATGAATATGAACTTTTTGATGTGCCACAAATAGATGAAACAGTTGATTCTGATAAGCAAGTGCCAGACAAACAAGAGGAAGAAGGGACTACGCAAAATATATTAGCACATGAAAAGGGATCTCAAGTCAGGAATCAGCAGGCAAGTCCAACAAAAGCAGGTCAAACAAAGGTAAGTGGGCAAGTTCAGCCAGTAGCCTTAAAAGCACCTCTGGAAGAAGCAGCTTTAGCAGAAACAGTAGATGCCCAGAGGGGGGATTTTATTAATAAGACTTTAGAAAATAAGACTATAAATAATAACACATTAAGTAATCAAAAATATAAACAACAACAAGATATTAAGAAAGCATCTGTTGTTGTGGCGGATTATAATGATTTAAATGTGTGTGATTTAGAGATTAGACTTGCTTACCAAAGAGCTTTTGGGATGAAACCTGCACCACAGGTAAGCGAGCAACTTATGATTTTATTAAGACGTTTTGAAAAAACGGTGCTCCTTTATGCTATCGAAACAGCAGGAAATAAGGGGAAAGGCTTTGATTATGCCCAAGGTATTTTGAAAAGATTAGAGGAATATAAGGCGTATACCATGAATGAAGTTTTTGAATATGAGCAGCGCTATAGTAACCGCCGAATGGGGTAGTATTAAAATGTAGTACACAAAATAAAAAAATAGTACAAAATGTAAATTTATTTAAAAGGCTGTCGAAATAATGTATTGATATAATTTACACCAAAGTATTTCAGTGTTAGGGAGGCAGAAATGAGTAAAAAAAATCTAGAAACAATACTTGATAAGTATAAGATCACAAATGTAGAGGCAAGGGAAAAAATACAAGAGTCTATAGAAAGATTTCATGACGAAATAAATAGTGAGCAATGTAAGGAAATTATTTGGGATCAGACAGTTAATAAGTATTATAAAAATACTTTTATGTTAAAGAACATTCTGAGTGCAAAGCAAATTAGAGAGAATGTAAGTGAAAAGGTGATTCATAATTTAGATAGATTTATGGATATGTGCCAAAATCCAGAGTTTCATATTGCTTTTGTAGGTGCTATTAAAGCAGGAAAATCAACTTTAATTAATGCGTTATTAGGACAAGATTTAGCCTCTACAGCGGTAACACCTGAGACAGCGGCATTAACAAAATTTAAGGCAGCTTCTGGGCAAAACTATGTGAAATTAACTTTTTATACAAAAGAGGAATGGCAAGTACTTTGGAATAGTGTAAGGGATTCTAAAGCGGAAGTTTTCATACAAGAATATAATGCACTAAATGCAGACATGGAAAAGGATAATTGGTTAGATAAGGCGTCAGTCACAGAAACTTTCGATGATATTAAGGTATTAAAAGAAGAAATTAAAAAATGGACTTCTTCTAAAAAAGCAACACATTACTTTGTAAAAGAAGTTGAAGTTGGAATTGTGAATTCTAATATTCCTGAAGGTGTCGTGTTTGTAGATACACCAGGGTTAGATGATCCAGTTAAATATTACAAGAACATATATCGATAGAGCTAATGCAGTACTGGTGTGTGTAAAGGCAGATGCTTTAACTGGTGGGGAACTTGCTACAATCTATAGCGTATTTGCAAACAGTAGATATAATCCAGAAAAAATTTATATCGTAGGAACACAGCTTGATACTCTTAATAGACCACATGAGAACTGGATTGAGCAAAGAGATGAGTGG
>USPX01000432.1 GCA_900556665.1 uncultured Eubacteriales bacterium | reverse complement strand
ATTTAGCTTCACCCTTTAAAGTAGATAAGGCTTCTTTTGTATAGCTTGTAGACACACCACTACAAATAATACCATTTCTTGTTGAGTATTCATTTAAAGTACTTGTCACTGTGTTGAAGTGGTAAGTTGCAAAATCTTCACTCATTGTTTGTTGAAGTAGCTCAATACGTTTATGGTTTTCATATGAAAGTTTAGGGAAAATGACCCATTTAGAATCACGCACAAAGCCACTAATAGGTTTAGCTTCACGCACACGATTAGGTGCAATGGCAGCACAAGCCCGGCAAATACGTGTTGTAGGTCTAAAGATAACAGGCGTATGATGTTTTTCAGAGAATTCAAAGGCATCGCCAATCATTGTATAAGCAGCTTCAGGAGTAGGTGGGTCGAAAATAGGTAGATTAGCGTATTTAGCAAAATGTCTTGTATCTTGTTCGGTTTGGGAAGAAATAGGACCTGGGTCGTCAGCCACAAGAATAACCATGCCACCTTTAATACCAATATAAGACAAGCACATAAGTGGGTCAGAAGCTACGTTTAAGCCGACTTGTTTCATTGTAACAAGTGTACGTGCGCCAGAATATGCAGCACCGACGCCAACTTCTAAAGCAACTTTTTCATTAACGGACCATTCTATATAAATATCTTCAATGTGTGATTTAGCGATTGTTTCAAGGACTTCTGTAGAAGGTGTACCAGGATAACCAGTTACAACCTGAACACCAGCGGCAATAGCGCCAAGAGCAATTGCTTCATTTCCCATAAGTAATTTTGTATTCATATTAAACCTCCTAAGTTTAGTAATAATTAGTGTAAATAGCATACAAAAAGCTCCTGTCCTTTATTCTAAGGACAGGAGCGTAACCTGTGGTACCACCTTAATTGATGCGAAGCATCCACTTTGTAAAAGTATTTCTAAATACTTTATCACCTGATAACGTTGGTGAAACGGTGAGCATTAATAGCATTTATTGCGTTCCTCTCACCCTCAATGGCCCAACCAGTTGTAGAGCTTAAACTACCTCACATCAACGTAGCTCGCTGTATTAAGCTGCACAAAAAGTAAATAAACTTTTTTATAAATGGCTTCCATATCATCGGTTTAAATGATTAATAAAAATATAGCATGCCAAAAACATAAAGTCAATAAATTTAAAATTATATTTACAATTCTAATAATTAAGCAATTTAGGCGAGCAATTTGGGTCAATTTTTAAAATACGTTGATTGGAAGAACCACGGTATTTAAGGTTCACATCTTTAAGGGAGGCAACAAAAGGCCCATCTATGAGCACATCAATAAATTTTAGAAGCTCTTTGTGCAAAGGGTTTTGACAAATGTCTTCGTAGGTATAGCCTGTATAGCACCAAACCGATAAATGCCATTTAGACCGAATATATTCTAAAAAAGGAATAAGTGCCTGTACTTGCATAAAAGGTTCTCCACCTGATAGTGTTAAACCATCTATAAGGGGGAGAACTTTTTCAATACGCTTTAAAATAGCATCATAATCCACTTGTTCACCATAATTTGAATTTTGCATTTCAGAATTATGACAAAGGGGACAATGATGTGGGCAGCCGGATAAAAATAAAACACTTCTAAAGCCTTCGCCATTAACAGTAGAATGTTCTAAAAATCCTGCAACTTGTAAAGTACCTAGCATAGATTGCTATAGGTATTTGTATGGCTACCATTATGAGATAGGCGATCATGTCTCTCAGCAGCCTTACCAGCGCCAAAGCGTTCATCTAAACTAAGATATCCAGTAACACGACTGATACCTTGGATATTGTGGCTATTACATTTTGGACAAATATGACTTTGTTCAGTAATATTTGTGCCGCAGTCTTTACAGTAACGAAGGTGGAAGTTGATACCAATATAACTAATGTTAGAGGTATCATAAGCATAATTAATGATTTTTTCAATAGTTTGAGGTGTAGGATAGCCATCTACTTCAATGTAGCTAATATGTCCACCATTACACATTTTATGGAATGGTGCTTCAATCTGAATTTTATCAGGAATAGAGATACTATAGCCTACAGGAACATGGAAACTATTTGTATAATAATCTTTATCTGTAACACCAGGAATAAGACCATACTTTTGACGATCCTGCATGACGAATTTGCCACTTAAACCTTCAGCTGGTGTAGCATAGCAGCTCCAATTCATATGGGTTTCTTC
>USPX01000431.1 GCA_900556665.1 uncultured Eubacteriales bacterium | reverse complement strand
TGCATACCAATTGTTGTCCCTGAAATTTCTGCACTTTGTGCATCCTTTTTGATAACAATCTTTTTATCTTGTTGCATTTTAGCAAATTTATCTGCAACCAATTGACGTGCTTCCTCTACTGTTAGCCCACTTACAGATACATCTTCTACTGTAATTCCTGGTGCAAAGACTTGATCAAATGCTTTTACTTCTTTATAGACGTATCCTAGAGTACCTACTGTCACACCTGCGACCACCATGGCACCTAATGCTATGGCCCATTTTAGTTTATTTTTGGTCCCCATTATACTGCCTCCTTATTTAGTTTATATTTTGCTCATCTATGAAAACTAGATTACATAACAAGTAATACACTTGAAAGTGTACCAAGTAACATGGCAACAACAACGATAACACAAATAATACTTACAACTGATTTTTTATGTTTGTGCATCCATGCATACATGTTAAACTTCTTTTTAACCTTTTTGACTTTTTTCTTATTGTTTTTCATCTACGTCACCCTCCAACATTATTATACCATTACTTACATATGATTAGCAAATCATTATTAAACTGATGAATATATTGGAAATACGTGTTTTCAAATCAAATACCCACGCTATAAAAACGTGGGTACTAAAAAATAAGCACATTAATTCACAAGTTCAATAATCCCATTACTTGCGCAGTACTTACTATCTATTTTACGAATTCGTCCTTTTTCAAATTCTACAACAATAATATGCTGATCCATTACATCTATTATAGTCCCTATACCTAGTTGTTTATGACGAATGACAGCCCCTTTTTTGAAATGCTTGGCCATACGTCTTTCTTGCAACTCAGCTAAGAAGCTAGATGGTGAGACCGCCTTACCATGCTTTTCTTTAGGCACCATAAGGTACAAGCCTTTTTTGGCACGGGTCATCGCTACATATAATAAACGTCTTTCTTCTTCTATCTCTTCCCCAGTCTCACTTTTTTGATGTGGAATGGTTCCTTCTACCACGTCTAGTACAAATACTTCTTCAAACTCTAGTCCTTTTGAGCCATGCATTGTAGTTAGTGTGATAACGTTTTCCATACGGCCTTTTCTCGAAGCTTGCTCTTTGACCTTTTGTGACATTTCTTGAAGGAAGATTTCCCATTCCATATAGCTACTAAAGCCTTGTGTTGAGTCCTCAATTTCATCTAATACTTCTAATAGATTGGCTGGAGACACTTTACGAAAGGCCGCATAATCTGCTACATAATTATCATAGCCTATTTGTTTACGAATAAAGCGAACAGCCTCAGGAAGTGGCTTTTCTTTTAACTGCTGCAAATCAAATAAAAGCTGCTGAATATAATTTTTTTGCCACTCTGTTAGATTTTCATTTCCCAGTAAGTTCATAAATACATGGTCTGAAGATTGACGCGCCATTTGAATAGCTTCTTTACTAATATAACGCTTTGGCTTATTCATAATGCGGCTTGCTAATTCTGGCTGATTAATGTTTTGGGCAAGATGTAAGTAACTTAAAATATCCTGTGTGAGCCACTGATCATATAAGCTTACCATACCATCGCGTAAACAAAATGGCATATTGGCCATTAAAAGTGCTTCTACTACAGCGCGTACTTGAATATTCGTACGATAAATAACAGCAATCTCGCCTAGTGGTACGCCTTGACTTTTAAGTGCACCTATTTTTTGTACAATCCATTTGGCTTCCTCTGCCCCATCTTTACATTGAATGATTTGAGGCAGGGTCCCTTTAGGATTTGGGGTTGTAAGCTGCTTATGAAATCTAGCTTTATTGCCTTCTATTAAGGCTAAGCTACAATTTAAAATATCCTTGGTTGAACGATAGTTGACTTCTAAGAAAATTTGCCTAGTATCTGGGAAATGTTTTTTAAATCCTAATAGGAATTCAGGCTTTGCCCCTCTAAATTGATAAATACTTTGGTCATCATCTCCTACGACAAATAACCCCTTCCCATTTCCTACGACTTGGCATACAATTTCAAACTGTACTCTATTAATGTCTTGAAACTCATCGATTAGAATATATTGATATTGTCTTCTTACACTTTCTAATAAACGGTGATCATTTTGAAGTAAATGATAACAGTCTACAAGCATATCGTCAAAATCAAATAAGCCATGCCGTTCTTTATAATCTTCATAAGCCTTTACAAGCTTTACAAAGGCCCTTTGTGGAATTCCCACT
>USPX01000430.1 GCA_900556665.1 uncultured Eubacteriales bacterium | reverse complement strand
AATTTGGATCAATCACTATACCTTCTGTTTCTTTAATATAATCTGCAAGTTGTACTTTCTTAGTATGTTTAATTTCAAGAAGACGTTTTAATACTTTTTCATCATTTACATAAGCTTCTAATTTTTTAAGTTCGCTTAAGTTTGTTACCCAATTTTCACTACCTGTAAGTTCTGTAATCATAGCAGATAGCTCACGGTTACAAAGTCTTAATCTTCTAGGTGTAATACCATTTGTTTTGTTTTGGAATTTTTCTGGATAAAGTGTATACCAGTTATGAAGTTCTGTATCTTTTAAAATATCTGTATGAAGTTGGGCAACCCCATTTACTGCGTGGCCTACTTGAATTGCTAAGTTTGCCATACGTACTTGACCATTTCCGATGATTGAATATTCTTCAATAGCTTTTCTACCATAACCTTTTTCCACTAAATCTTTTACAAAGTTATTATTGATAAGTTCAATAATATTGTACAAGTTTAATATCCCATTTTTCTAAAGCTTCAGCTAAAATAGTATGGTTTGTATAAGCAAATGTTTCTGTTGCAATACGTACAGCTGTTTTGAAACTTACATCTTCTTCATCTACAAGTAAACGGATAAGTTCTGGAATAGCAAGTACTGGATGTGTATCATTAAGTTGAACTGCATGATACATACCAAATTCATTAAAGTCTGTATGTCCGTGTTTTTTGTATGCTCGAATCATATCTTTAAGAGATGCGCTTACCATGAAGTATTGTTGACGAAGTCTTAATACTTTACCTGCCTCTTTAGAATCACTTGGGTAAAGTACACGTGTAATGTTTTCAGCTTCGTTTTTCATGTAAAGTGCTTTTTCATAATTTTGCTGACAGAACTCATTAAAATCAAATGGTACTAAACTTTCACATTGCCATAATCTTAATGTATTAATATTTTTTGAACCATATCCAATAATAGGCACATCATATGGTACTGCTTTCACACTATAGTCTTCGAAGTCTACTGTAACCGCTTCGCTTTCTTTACGAATGCTCCATGGATCACCATATTTAAGCCATGTATCTACTTCTTCAACTTGTTTACCATCGATAATACGTTGATTAAATAATCCATTTTGGTAACGAAGGCCATATCCTACAAGTGGTAAATGCATCGCTGCGCCTGATTCCATAAAGCAAGCTGCAAGTCTACCAAGTCCCCCATTTCCAAGTCCAGCATCTTCTTCAATTTCTTCTAGCACATTTAAATCAATACCCATTTCACTAAGTATTTCTTTCACTTCTTCATACTGTGACATACAAATAAGGTTATTACCAAGTGCACGTCCCATTAAGTATTCAGCTGAAATATAGTAAGCACATTTGCTTTGTGCATAAAGCTCAGTTGTGTTATTCCAATCTTCTACAATATCTTCAAGAAGTGCAAGTGATACTGCATTAAATGCTTCGTATGCTAATGCATCTTCAATTTTTTTTCCGTATTTCACCATACAGTATTTTGAAATATTTTGTTTAAATGCTTCTTTATTCATTATTTTTCCCCTTTCGCCCATAGAGCTTTGTAAGCTTTTTAAGCTTCATAATTAATCCTTCATCGATTGCATCTTCTGCCATACGCCATTTCCAGTTAATACCACCTATTGTTGATGGGATATTCATTCTTGCTGTATTATCAAGACCAAGTAAATCTTGCATTGGTACAATGGCTAAGTTTGCTGGACTTGCCCATACACCACGAATAAATCCCCAATGGTAACCTTCTTTTGTTGTTAAGCGTAAATAGCGTTTTGCAAAATTGAATGCTTTTCTGCTTTCTTTTAATTGCATCCAACCTACAATCGTATCATTATCATGTGTTCCTGTATAAACAACTGAATTTTGTACTTGATTATGTGGTAGATATTCACTATCTCCCTTAGGATCAAAAGCAAATTGTAAGATGTTCATTCCTGGGTAAACCCTAAATCCTCTGCAATAATATTCACAACACCTAATTGGTCTTTAATTGCTTTGAATAAGTCAATGCCAGGTCCTTTTGTCCATTGACCATTTTTAGCTGTTTCCTCTCCATAAGGTACTTCCCAGAAAGACTCAAAGCCTCTAAAATGATCAATACGAATTACATCGTATAATAATGCGTTTTGTCTAATTCTTTCTACCCACCATTTATAATCTGACTTTTTCAGTGTTTTCCAATCATAAATTGGATTTCCCCAA
>USPX01000429.1 GCA_900556665.1 uncultured Eubacteriales bacterium | reverse complement strand
TGCCTGCCCTGCTCCAATAATACGTGGTCTATATGGCATTTCTAAAACATCTGGCATATGGCAAGCTGCTGAAGTATCTAATATGGCAATATCTATGCCATTTTTCATGGTTGTTAAAACTGTTGCAACTAAATATCCTGCATCTAATGCCACAGCTTCGCCTGGTTCTAAATAAACCTCTAAATCATATTTGTTTTTAAAGTGCATAATACACTCTATTAATTTTTCAATATCATAATCCGCTCTTGTAATATGATGTCCACCACCGAAATTAATCCATTTCATTTGATATAAATAGGTGCCAAACTTTTCTTCTACCACTTTTAAAATACGCTCTAATGTATCAGAGTTTTGTTCGCACATAGCATGGAAGTGAAGCCCTTCTATACCCTCAAGAGATTCTGGTTTAAAGTTTGCAAGGGTTGTGCCCATTCTTGAACCTGTAAAGCATGGATTATAAAGGTCTGTTTCCACTTCTGCATACTCTGGATTAATGCGAATCCCACAACTGATTGGATGGTCTGCATTTTGAATGCGTTCTCGATATTTTTCCCACTCCTCACATGAATTAAAAACAATATGTCCACAGTACTTCATAATCTCATCAAACTCATCTTCACGGTAAGCTGCCGCATAGATATGCACTTCTTTTCCCATTTCTTCATAACCTAGTCTTGCTTCAAATAAAGAACTAGAAGTCACTCCACTTAAGTACTTCCCAATAAGTGGGAAAGTATGATACATGGAAAAGGCTTTTTGCGCTAATAATATATGGGCGCCTGTACGTTCTTCTACAGCTTTTAAAATTTCTAGGTTCTTAATGAGTAACCTTTCATCAACAATATAACTTGGCGAAGGTGCCTTATTAAAATCTAATGCCATCTAAACCTCCTATATGTTTTTAGTCTACAAATTTAGGTGAAAATGTTTCTTGCCATGGTAAGCCCCATTTATTTAAAGCTTCCATGAATGGATCTGGATTGAATTCTTCTACATTGTAAACCCCTGGTTTTTTCCACTGCCCTGTAAGGAGCATCATGGCACCAATCATAGCTGGTACACCTGTTGTATAAGAAATAGCTTGTGAACCTACTTCTTTGTAACATGCTTCATGATCACAAACATTGTATACGTAGTAAGATACTGGTTTGCCATCTTTTATACCTTGGTAAATACATCCAATATTTGTTTTGCCTTTTGTTCTTGGTCCAAGTGAGGCTGGATCTGGAAGAACAGCTTTTAAGAATTGTAAAGGTACGATTTGTTTTCCTTCAAATTCAATTGGTTCAATAGATGTCATTCCTACATTTTGAAGTACATTTAAGTGTGTAAGGTATTTTTCTGAGAATGTCATAAAGAAACGAATACGTTTAATTCCTGGCATATTAAGTGCAAGAGATTCTAATTCTTCATGATGTAAAAGATACATATCTTTCTCGCCAATTTCAGGGAAGTCATATACACGTTTAATTTCCATAGGCTCTGTTTCTACCCATTTGCCATCTTGAATATAGCTACCTTTAGCTGTGACTTCACGAATATTAATTTCTGGGTTGAAGTTAGTTGCAAATGGATAACCATGATCTCCTGCATTCGCATCTAAAATATCGATGTAATGAATTTCATCAAAGTAATGTTTTAAAGCATAAGCTGAGAATACCCCTGTTACACCTGGGTCAAATCCACAACCTAAGATAGCTGTAAGACCAGCTTTTTCAAAACGCTCTCTATAAGCCCATTGCCATTTATATTCAAATTTAGCTGTATCTAATGGCTCATAGTTCGCTGTATCTAAATAATGTACACCTGTTTCAAGGCATGCATCCATGATTGTTAAATCTTGATATGGCAGTGCCACATTAATGACGATTTCTGGTTTAAATTCATTAATAAGTGCTACAAGTTCTTCTACATTATCCGCATCAACTTGTGCTGTTTGGATTTTTGTTTTACCACCATCAAGTTTAGCTTTTAAAGCATCACATTTAGATTTTGTACGGCTTGCAATACAAATCTCTTCAAACACCTCTGAATTTTGACAACATTTATGTACAACTACGCTAGCTACACCACCAGCACCGATAATTAGAGCTCTACCCATTTAATTTAATCCTCCTAAAATTTAATAATATATATACTAAACGTCCCGCCTAAAAAAAGACCACGTTTATTGCAATTAATAAGTTTCCTTGCTTTATGG
>USPX01000428.1 GCA_900556665.1 uncultured Eubacteriales bacterium | reverse complement strand
GATATAATCTACAGTATCATATAGGAAGTCCCCTTTTATATCTTTTACACTTGCCCATTTTATCTCACCATTCCAATATGCTTCTACAGACTTAGAAGGTGTTCCACCTCCTATAAATTTTACAACTTCTCCTAAACGTTTCTCTTCCCAACTCTCCAAACTCACTCCATTTTCTTCACGCCATTTTGCTGTAAGTTCTCCTGTAAAAGCTTTATGCAAGATAGCTGCTTTACGATTTTCAAAGGAATCTAAAGCATTTTGTGCAAGTTCTTTAGCTGTATCCAATTTTTCAAAAAGAGCTTCAATCCTATCAACAATACGTTTCTGCTCTGCAAGAGGTGGGAGTGGAGTTAGCATATCGAAAATATTATTTTTGCTTACTTGTGCAAATGTAGTTCCTGTGGCTACTTTATATAAATACTCTTCAAAATTAAGTAATAAGTATCTTATAAATCTAGAATCTATGCTCTTAGATCGTATAGCTGCTACTCCTCGCCCCAAACAATATTCTCCATCAGAAAATATCGGCCTTCCTAAAGTTGCACGAACAGAAATAATAATATCATCTTTTTTAGATAGCTTAGTAGGTTGCATAGTATATCTAGTAGCTTTAGGATATATATTTCCCATATCTGCTGCACCACCTATTAGAGGAGTATACTGACTATCTTCTGTAGTTGCATCTCCTTTAGGCGATTGTCCCATTATAATTTCAGTTATATCTCCTAATTTTGTCCAAACCCAATTGCTTGGCACCTCATAAGGTTGCTCCTCCTCTTTTACTATTGCTTGCTCTATTAATTCTTCTAGTGTTAACTTTTCTTTTTTCCCTCTAGCCATTAGTTGTCACCGCCTAGGCTTTTGAGTTCTTTAACGACGCTCATAATGAGGTCCATAGCTTCTTCAAGTTGTGCTACGATTTCTTCGCCGCTTTCAATTGGGTCTTGAAGGTCTTCGTAATCTAAAACGCTTTCATCACGAATGAGTCCTAAATCTAAGCTATCATTTTTTTCTTTGATTTGTTCTCTTGTAAATACGTTAAAACGTTCGTCCTCTACTTTTGTACGGTCTTCTGCTGTATAAGCTTTAATAAAGTCTGCAAAGTGTTCTTCTTTTAATGGATTTGTTTTCCCGAAGTTTGGCATATTTGTACGCATATCATAAATCCATACTTCTTTTGTGTTATCTTTTTCTGTAGTCCCTCTTGTGAAGAAAAGTACATTAGTTTTAACACCTTGTGCATAGAAGATTCCTGTTGGAAGTCTTAAGATTGTATGAAGGTTGCATTTATCCATTAAGTCTGCTCTAATAGATGTTCCATCCCCCTCTGCAAAGAGGACATTATCTGGTAAGACTACACCAGCTCTTGCTTTTCCTGTAGTACGTAAACTTCTATAAATATGTTGTAAGAAGTTTAATTGTTTATTTGAAGATAAATAAGTTAAGTCATCACGTGTTGCACGTTCTCCGCCTTTTTTAGTACCAAATGGTGGATTTGTAAGTACGACGTCATAACCTTTCATTTGTTTTCCCATATTAGAAAGGGTATCCCCTAAGAAAATCTCACCTTCAATATCATGAAGCATAGCATTCATAAGGGCTAATCTATGGGTATCATGTACAAGCTCACATCCTGTGAAAGCTTGTTCTCTCTGGAAGTCCTGTAAATCTGCATCTAAATCAAAGAGATTATCTGTACGGTCTTTAATATGTTTATCTGCTGCAATCATAAAACCAAATGTACCACAAGCTGGATCATTACATTTTTCTCCTGGTTGTGGATCAATAAGCTCTGTAATCACATCAATAAGCACACGTGGTGTGAAGTATTGCCCTGCTCCTGATTTCTTTTCATTAGCATTTTTCTCAAGAAGCCCTTCATAAAGATTTCCAAGTCCTTCTTCTTTCGCTGAATACCAGTCTAATTCATCAATAGATTTAATGATTTTTTCTAAGTTTTTAGGTTCATCAATATTACTTCTACTGCCAGAATAAATTTGACGAATACGCCCGTTACAACATTCACCAAATTCATTAAGAATTGTATTATAGTATTTTTTAAGTTCTAAGCCTTGTTTTTTAGCAAACGCTTCCCATGTATAGTTTTCAATAGCTAATGGTTCTTTGCGTTCTTCATCTTTAATAATGCTTTTTTTAATGTTTTCTTCTTGTCCTGTTTCATGCATCATTTTTAGGAAAAGAATATAAGTCAGCTC
>USPX01000427.1 GCA_900556665.1 uncultured Eubacteriales bacterium | reverse complement strand
CTTTTTATTTTCTAATACTGTGGCAATAAGTTTATAATGACAATTATCCTTTTCAAAGGCTACGCCTAAACTCATAACCAAAAATGGATTATATAATATCTCTGTTTGTTCTATTTTACACCTTTCAACAAATGCTTCATCTGTAATAGATAAATCACTATAATGATGTCCCTTATAGTCAATCTCACCTCTATAGGATATATTATCTCTATAACTATTATATTTCGTATAAATTCTAAGTTTTTTAACTTGAATCCATTCTAAGGAATGCCACCTATCGTAAGATATTTGCTTGGCATCTTCTTCTGATATTAAACGCTTATCATTATAAAATATATAAGACTCTAGCTTTTGTTGAATCATGGCTACTATGCTATTTAATTCTACTGTTCCTTGCTTAATAAAATGAAAAGATTCATCATATATATAATTCTCTATTTGATGTCCATCTGGTACATATTGCTTAAGTCTTACTTTAATTTTATCTAGTACGCCTATAGCATTACCCCTTTGATCTCTCATATAATGCTTAGGCACTGCACCATGACTATTACGGTCTGTAGAAACTAGCCTTATCCAGTTTCCTGTATATGCATCTATACCTGCTACGCAATATCCACCATATTTTTTAGATTTAGCTAGAACAATCACTTCTCTCTCCATATACATCTACTCCTCTTATAGATGAATAATTTCTATATCCCCCATATAGTTCTTGATATATTCTGCAGCTAACCTACGATGACATTGTTCTGATGTTACCTCACTACATAATAAACATACCTTGTCAAAATTATTATTAAGATTCTCTTTTAAAACTTCTTTAACTTCTCTTCGCCTTAATAGTGCATTATACTGATTTTCATATTCTTCCCAACTTATTTGTCCTTTCTTATAGGCATCTAGAATTTCTTTAGTTGGGGCTAATATAACCGCATGATAATAGGCAATACCCCCTATTTGCTTTAAAAAGTAAATGAAGTCATTCTTTTTAGTATAACCAGCTAGTTGACTTACATTATTTAATCTCACATCTACCACCATACGAATTTGATGCGCTTTAAGGATTTCAAAAAAAGTTCGAGCATCTTTTTTAGTAAAACCAATTGTATAAAGTTGCATCATAATTTTTCCTCCATCCCTAAGTGATAACCAATTTCCATATTACGTAAATGATATGCCTCACTTAAATATTGACTCTTCTCTTTTTTCCCTTCTAACATCTCAAATAAATTCAGCTCATTTCTCTGGGGAAAATACATATCTAAAAGACGTTCTTCTATTTCTTCTTGTTCTTGCACCGTACCATCAATCATGATATTGCCTATTGAATAACCATGGTTAAAGAAATATCTTGCTACCATAATATTTCTATGGCAATCTATAGGGTCTTTTTCACTACACATAAAAGCTATGTTATAACCTTTCATGATACCATTTTCAATACGTGTAAAACCCTTTTGGAAAGTAGGTGCTTTTTGATATGCTTCAAAATCTAATATGCCCTCTGCATTATAATACCTTTCACTATCTTGCCTTGCACCAAATTCCTTGCCCATGTGTAAATAAACAATCTGGGCCTCATGTAAAATCCCCTTAATAAAATTCCCATTATATTGATGTGCAAACTGTGAGTAAGGTGCACTACGCACATCTACCACACACGTAATCTGATACTGCCTCAGCCTATTAATCAAACACTCTGTTGGTTCTGTAGAATGACCTATAGTATAAATTCTTTTCATATTATTCCCCTACCTTATAGAAACGGCTACCTCTGCACTACCTAACGAAATAGCATTTTCTCCTAATGTATATGATTTTTCAATACACTTTCTTTGAACTAATGTCTCTATAAACGCCTGACTATGACTTAAAATGATGTATTTCATTTCCTCTTGTAAATAGTATAAATCCGACAATTGACTCAGCACCTCACACACATAGTGACTATAACGCTCATCCATATGTGCTACTGGATCATCAATAACTAAAACAACCTTGTCATAATCCTCTTCTAAATTAACCAATGTATGCACACTCGCTAAATAATAACAAAAAGCTATGACCTCCTTTTCACCTTCACTTAACACCTTATGCGCCTGATTATTTAAGGGTATTTTAACATACTGCAAACTAAAGTTCACTTCATCAAAGGTATATTTCTCACCAAAAAATGTCTGCAAAAGTTGCTTAAATGTAAGGGCAACTAATTGTCTC
>USPX01000426.1 GCA_900556665.1 uncultured Eubacteriales bacterium | reverse complement strand
CAAGGTACTATCTAATACCAATTCCTTACAATACTTCTTAATATAATGTCCTGTTACATTTTTCATATCCTTATTAAAAAGCTGTGGGGTTCCTTCTTGGTTATAAATAAGGTGTAGCATATCTTCAAGAGGCTTACTGAGCATACTAACATCTCGCATGAGCCTAATAAAAGTTACAACATCCTTTTTCATTTCAAAATCAGCTATAAACTGCTCTAATAAATCATTAAGTAAAATCTTATATTTCTTAATGCGAAATTGTAACCAGCCATCCACATTAAAAGAAGCTTCCTTACGTACTTCTAATAAAATTGGCATATAAATTAAATAATACGTAATAGAGGAGAATCCTTCTTGCCTTGATAAATAATTTTCTGTGACAAAGGTTTCTGTGATTTCTTTTTTATCAGCGCAGTCAATATCATCTTTTGTTTTCAGTGCTTTATGGCACACTTTATAAATCGCCTGCTTTTGAATTACATCGCTTATAACATGCGCCACAATCTCATCACAATATTCCTTACTCTCCTCAATCTCATAATCTAATTGCCAAATAGATTCTAGCTTTTTAACATCAAGCTTTCCTCTTAACTCTTCATGACATTCGGTCTCCTTGATTTTAGCTATGATCTCCTCCTTGTAATTTATTGTATAGAGAGTATAACGGCACATGTTATTACCTCAACAGTGTAATTCTCTACTATTAGTATATAGCGTTAGGCTTGACACCTTGCATTATTTTTATAGAAATGATATTAAAAGAGTTGTTTACATCTAATTAAAAAAAGGTTTCTACATAATGTAGAAACCTTTTCCTAAATTATATTTATTATTTTGATGCATATTCAGCAAGTTCTTCAAGTTCTTCTTTTGAGAATAAATACTTGCTGCTACAGAATGGACATACAATTTCAGCTTGACCATCTTCTTCAGCCATTTCAAGTAAGTCTTTTTTACCTACTGTGATAAGCGCTTTCTCCATACGTTCTTTTGAACAATCACATTCAAATACTACTTCACTACGGTCCATAATTTCAATTTCACCAAGTAATTGTTCTAATACATACTCGATAGATTGACCTTTTTCAAGACGTTCTGTAAGAGATTTAAAATCTTTGATTTTGTTTTCAAGTGCTGTAATAGCTTCGTCTTTTGCATTTGGAAGTACTTGAATGATAATACCACCAGCTTGTTTAATTGAGCAGTCTACATCCACAAGTACACCAAGCATAACTACTGAGTTTGTTTGCTCTGATACTGCAAAGTAGAAGCTGAGATCTTCTGCGATTTCACCTGAAAGCATTGGTACTTGTCCTGAATATGGCTCTTTAAGACCAAGATCTTTAATAACTGTCATTCCAGCATTACCGATAGCTTTTGCTACATCAAGTTTACCAAATTCATTAAGTGGAAGGTCAATGTGTGGGTTGTAAGCATAACCTTTTACTTTACCAGATCCATTAGCTTCTACTACGATACCGCCAATAGGTCCATCTCCTTTAATAATGATACATACTCTATCACGATCATTTTTTAACATATGTCCCATCATAGCTGCACCAGTTAATGTTCTACCAAGTGCTGCTGATACTACTGGAGATGTTTGGTGACTTTCACAAGCTGTATTTACAAGTGTTCTTGTATTGGCACCAAAAAATCTAAAGTTACTTTCTTTATCGATACCTCTAATCATGTAATCTTTATTTTGTTTCATTATTTTACTTCCTTTCTTTTCCCTTGTTCTCTTGCAATAAAAGTTACTCTTTGACTGTCTTCACGTACTGGGTTAAAGCTATATTCATCATATGCCCCAATAAACTCGAGTCCTGCTTCTTTAATAAGCTCTATCATGCGTTCAACGCTGTAAGCTCTTTGATAATGTGTTTCCACAGCGCGGTCATATCTTCCATCTTCTTCATCTTGAATAAAGAAACTCACTTCGTATTCATTAATACCTTTTTCTTCATCATAATAGTTTTCCCAAATATAGGCTGACGCTGCTTCTTGCTGTGCAAACACACGATTCCCTAATACTTCTTTATATTTATAAGGTGTATTAATATCAAAAACAAGAAGTCCTTCTGGCTCTAAGTAGTTGTTCACCCATTTTAAAGTACTTAAAACATCTTTTTCATCTAATAAATAGTTTATGCAGTCACATGCACTATAAATAAGGTCTACTGTCCCATAAAGTTCAAATTGAGACATGTCTTGCATAAGG
>USPX01000425.1 GCA_900556665.1 uncultured Eubacteriales bacterium | reverse complement strand
CATCTTCTTTCGCTGTCGCAATAATGTTTTGAGCTTTTTCCCTTGCATAAAGTGTGATTTCATGCTGATCTATTAAACTTGCTAACTTCTCATTAGCTTCATCTAAAATAATCTGAGCCTCAGTTCTAGCATCTGCTAAAATTTTATTACGTTCTTCCATAATACGCTCAGAATGATACAGTTCTGATGGCAAACTTAATCTGATTTCATTAATGATTTCTAATGCCTGTTCTTTATCAATAGAAATCTTACCTGAAAGAAAACTGCTTTTGCCTTCCTCTATCATTTCATCTAGTTGATCTAATAACATTACAATCTCACCACATTTTGCATTTTCCACTTTAATTACCTCTTATTCCATTTATTTTTTAACTGTTCTTCTACATAAGCAGGTACAATCCCTTCTGGAAGTCTTTGAAACAAATTAAGTTCCCTTACACTACTTGAGCTTACAAAACGATGTTCAGGTACAGTTAGTAAAAAAATGGTTTCTACATCTGGCATGAGTTTCTTATTCATTTGTGCTAACTGCATCTCTGCCTCTAAGTCTAAGCTGCTACGTAAGCCTCTAATAATCAAGTTGGTGTTTTTTGCTTTCACATAATCTACAAGTAGTCCTGAAAAACTATCAATTTCCACATTATCTAAATGACTTGTCACTGCGCTAAGCATTTCTTTTCTTTCGTCTACTGTAAATAAACCATTTCCTTTTTGATAATTGTAAAGTACGGCAACAATTAAGCGATCCACTTGTTTTGCTGCTCGTTCAATAATATCTAAATGACCACAGGTAACCGGATCAAAACTACCTGGATAAATGCCTACTTTCACTTTTCTAACCTCTCTTTAAAAAGCTTAGTGTTGTAATACGATAATTCTTTTCTTTAAATAATACCAAATCTTCTGGGTATTTTACAATACTATTTGTCCCACTTTCTAAAATAATATACCCATCTTCACTTAATAGATCATATGCTACAATATTTTCAAGTACCTCACTAATTGTTCCTAATGCATATGGTGGGTCCATAAAAATAATATCGAACTTTTGACCTTTTAATTGTTTTAAGGCATTGTTCACATCACACCCATAGATTTTAGCGTCTGATGTAAGTCGTGTCTTTTCTAGGTTTTGGCGAATACATTTTAAAGCATTTTCATTGTGCTCTACAAGCACTGCACTTTCAGCACCACGGCTTAAGCTTTCAATAGCCATTGCCCCACTCCCACTAAATAAGTCTAAGAAACGACATCCTGGAATATCAAAAGCAATCATATTAAAAATTGTTTCTTTAATACGGTCTGTCGTTGGACGTGTATTCATCCCTTCTGGTGCAACTAAATTTGTGCCTCTGCACTTTCCACTAATAACTCTCATAGGAGCCTCCTCATTCTAGTTAATCTATTTTTCTTTTAATTTTAGAGTGCATTATGCAATGACTCTTTATCTAAACGCATTTTCATTTCATCTAAAAGCTTATTATTTTCTTTAAGACTTAATGATGGATCCATTTCAAGTAATAATTTCACACATTTTTGAACTTCTTTTAGAGCTTTGGCATCTGTATACAGGTTAGCAATCTTCATTTCTGGTAAACCATGTTGTTTTGTTCCAAAGAATTCACCTGGCCCACGTAATTTTAAATCTGTTTCTGCAATGACGAACCCATCTGTACTCTCCTCCATGATTTGAAGGCGTTTTTTAGTGACTTTATTTTTTGAATCACTGACCAAAATACAATAAGATTGATGTTTCCCACGTCCTACACGCCCTCTTAATTGATGCAATTGGGCAAGCCCAAAGCGTTCTGCATTTTCAATAACGATAATTGTGGCATTTGGCACATTTACCCCAACCTCTACTACCGTTGTTGAAACCAGAATCTTGATTTCACCACTTGCAAACTGTGTCATAATAGCATTTTTTTCTTTAGGTTTCATCTTACCATGTAAGTAACCCATTGGAATATGTGGGAACTGCTCTGCTTGCAGCTTTGCTGTATATTCGATAACGTTTTTTAACTCACTCATTTGCTCATTTTCTTCTACCATTGGACAAATGATATAACATTGACGCCCTTCATGAATATGTTTCTCAATGAATCGATAAATACGTTCATGATAATTGGAATCCACTGCATTGGTTTTAATTGGCTGACGCCCTGGTGGCAATTCATCAATAATAGATATATCCATATCGCCATATAAAATAAGGGCTAAAGTTCTTGG
>USPX01000424.1 GCA_900556665.1 uncultured Eubacteriales bacterium | reverse complement strand
GAACTTTTAGGTATAGTAGCTGTAGCTGATACATTAAAACCAAGTAGTGGGGAAGCTATTAAGATGCTACATGATATGGGTATTAAAGTAGCCATGATTACAGGAGATAACAAAAGAACAGCTCAGGCTATTGCAAAACAAGTTGGTATAGATATTGTCTTAGCAGAAGTTTTACCAGAGGATAAAGCAAATGAGGTAAAACGTCTTCAAGATGAAGGTAAGAAAGTGGCTATGGTAGGAGATGGCATCAATGATGCACCGGCATTGGCTAGAGCAGATATTGGGATAGCCATTGGTTCAGGAACAGATGTAGCTATTGAATCGGCAGATATTGTTTTAATGCGTAGTGATTTAAAAGATGTACCTACAGCCATTAAACTAAGTAAAGCTACAATCCGTAATATTAAGCAAAATCTGTTTTGGGCATTTGGGTATAATGTATTAGGTATTCCAGTTGCTATGGGTGTGCTTCATCTTTTTGGAGGACCACTTTTAAATCCAATGATTGCAGCTGCTGCAATGAGCTTAAGTTCAGTTTCAGTACTGACTAATGCTTTAAGACTTAGAAAATTTAAGGCTTAATAAGGAAGAATAAAGTATAAACTGAAAAGTAATGGTAATAATAAGAGAAAGTAGTTTGTCTATTTTCCTTATGAATAAATATATCCAAATCTATGAATATATCAAAGGGAGGAATTAACTATGAAAAAGAAAATTATGATTGACGGTATGAGCTGTGGACACTGTACAGGGAATGTTAAAGATACATTAACAAGTTTTGCGACAGGTGAAGTGGAAGTAAGCTTAGAAGGTAAATATGCCGTATTAGAAACATCAGCAGATGACGCAGCTTTAAGAGAAGCTATAGATGATATTGGCTTCGATGTTGTAGATATTATCAATTTATAGTTATCAATTTATAATTATAAATTGATAACTATAAATTTGTTGATATAAATTAGGTGATGAAGCTATTATTAATAATTTGCCATTTGTGATAATAGATTCATATAAAAAATGTCTGTAAAGTAAGGTTTTACAGGCATTTTTTTATGCGTTACTATAGAAATCTTATATTAACATAGCCCTAGAAGATTTATTTTGTTATGATAAAAGATGAAGCCTGTAAGAAGGGCAAATACAAAAGGTTAGAGAGGTATAAAATGAACCAGAAGTATAAGGGGATAATATATATTTTATGTGCGGCATTTTGCTTTGCACTGATGAATGCTTTTGTAAGATTATCAGGTGATTTACCATCTATTCAAAAAAGTTTCTTTAGAAACGTTGTAGCAGCTTTATTTGCTTTTATTATTTTAAAGAAAAATGGCATGAAATTCTCTCATAATAAGGAGAACTTAGGGCTCTTAATTGTCCGTTCTATATGTGGAACTATCGGGATTTTGTGTAACTTTTATGCAGTAGACCATCTAGTGCTTTCAGATGCTTCTATGCTCAATAAGATGTCACCATTTTTTGCGATTATCTTTAGTTATTTATTCCTTAAAGAAAGAATTAACTTAGTACAAGGAATTGGCGTAATCGTAGCGTTTATAGGAAGTTTATTTATTATTAAACCAACCTTTAGTAATATGGCTCTTGTGCCATCTGTTATTGGTTTAATTGGTGGGTTAGGCGCAGGCGCAGCTTATACAGCAGTTAGAAGGCTTGGACAAAGAGGAGAAAAAGGGCCTTGTATCGTATTCTTCTTTTCAAGCTTTTCGTGTTTAGTGACATTACCTTATCTCATATTTGATTATCATCCAATGAGCATAAATCAATTTATTACTTTACTATTAGCAGGACTTGCAGCAGCAGGTGGACAATTTGCCATTACAGCGGCTTATTGTTATGCGCCAGCTAAAGAAATTTCTATATATGATTATTCACAGATTATCTTTGCAGCAATATTTGGCTTTTTCTTATTTGGACAGGTGCCAGATGGATTTAGTGTATTAGGCTATATCTTGATTTGTGGCATGGCAGTTTTAATGTTTTTGTATAATACAGGTAAGCTTGGCAATAATAGAGAAAAGTAGAGAAACACACATAAAAATGAGTCAAACCCTCTATAATATTAAATAGAATAATATTTATAATTTGGAGGAAACTATGTCACAATTTAATGAAGCAGAAGATTTACCATTAGGATTAATGATGCAATTAGGTCAAGATATGGATGCGATGAATTATTTTGCTGCACTTTCCGATGAACAAAAGGAATACCTTGTA
>USPX01000423.1 GCA_900556665.1 uncultured Eubacteriales bacterium | reverse complement strand
TCATTATTCAAATTTCTCTTAAATGCTGAATAAGCATTAGGATCAATAGTTGCACAAGTTTTATGAGGAACTTCTTCAAAATAAATCACTGAATTATAATCTTTAAAAAATGATAAAGTGTCTAAGGAAGAAGCACTTGCATATGATTTATGCATATCCTGCATATTTGCAACAATAGATCCTACAAATATATAGAAATGACTATAGTTTTTAATATATTCATCTAAAGTAGCAAAAAAGCTTTGGAAGACATTTGAATTATGTATTGATTTAATATTCTTTGAGAAAAAGATCTGTAATACTATATCTTTTTCATTTTGCATTGAAACAAAGCCTTCCAATCCACAACCATGAATGATTTCACGAATTTTGTCTATAAACAAATGCTTGTTTGGAATAATTTTGTAAATTTTTATTAAAACGCTTACATATTGACCATCAACTAATTTGTCATTGAAATCTTTAGAAAAGTAAGAGCTTATTATGGATTTAACTGCTTCAGAATTATCTATAGATGATATTTCATTGGCAATAGTATGTTCAATACTATTATGAATAGTAGTATTCTTTACGAATTCAAGGATAGCATTATTTAAATTTTCCTCTAATTCTTCAATTTCAATTGGTTTTTCAACATAATTGATAGCTTTTAGCTTAATAGCAGATTTTAAATATTCCTTATCTGAATAACCACTCATAAAGAGTATCATGCCGTTAGGATAAAGTTCCCTTGCTTTAAAGGCTAAATCTATGCCATTTAGCCTCGGCATACGAACATCTGTAAGAAGTATGTTTGGTTCAAAATCTTTTAGTATTTCTAGAGCATTAATACCATCATAAGCTTCCTTGACTTCGCTTACATTAAGCTTGTCCCAGTCAACCATATCTAAGATACCTTGTCTAGTAAATCTTTCGTCATCGGCAATAAGTACTTTTATCATAATCCACCTCCATTAGATATCATATAAAAGTATAACATTAAAAAAGAGTGGATTTCAATAAAAAGGTAATTATTTATGTAAATGTTTAAAATAAAAATATTTTACTATAATCAAAGAATTTTACTATAATTTTAACTGTCGTGCGATGTTATTATGTATACATGAAATGAAAACGTATAACAAGGGGGATTGACAATGGAAAATCAAATCGGGAAAAATGACTTTAGCGATGATAGGATTTCTACTATTGGAATAAAGCAAGAATCATCATTTGCTAGAGCACTAAGAAAAAATAAAGTTTTACTTATGATGCTTATACCAGCATTTATGTATTTCTTTATTTTTAGTTACTTGCCAATGACTGGTGCAGTAGTAGCATTTAAAAGTTATAATTTTAGAGATGGTATCTTTGGAAGCCCATGGGTAGGCTTTAGCAACTTTGAATATTTCTTTAAATCTGGACAAGCATGGACAGTAACAAGAAATACAATTCTTTATAACGTAGGGTTTATAGTAGTAAATACAGTATTACAAATGGGACTAGCTATATTTATCTCTGAAATCGGAGGCAAGTATTTCAAGAAAATTACTCAGACAGCAATGTTCTTACCATATTTCATATCTTGGGTTGTTGTTGGAATGATTGCTTATAACTTCTTAAATGTTGATTATGGTACAGTAAATACAATATTAAATAAATTAGGTATGGAAAGTATTAATTTCTATGGTACTAAGTGGGTATGGCCAATAATAATTACTGTTTTCTGTGCATGGAAGAACGTTGGATATGGAACAATATTATACTTAGCTGCAATAATGGGAATTGACCAGGAAATATATGAAGCAGCACAAATAGATGGAGCAAACATATTCCAAAGAATATTTAAGGTAACAATACCTTGTCTTGTTCCAACATTAATAATCTTAACATTACTATCAATAGGTAATATCTTCAGAGGGGATTTCCAAATGTTCTATCAACTTGTAGGAAACAATGGACCATTATTCCCAGTTACAGATGTTATAGATACATTTACTTTTAGATCACTTATACAATCAGGAGAAGTTGGAATGTCAGCAGCTGCAGGTCTATATCAATCAGTATTCTGCTTCATAACAATTATTATTACTAATAAGATAGTTAAATCATATGATAAAGATTATTCATTATTCTAGGAGGTGATATTTCATGAAAAAGTCAAAGGACGTAAAAGCATTTAATATATTAAGCTATACAATAGTTGCTTTAATTGCATTATTTTGTTTCATTCCATTTCTAATAGTAGTTATGGGGTCAATT
>USPX01000422.1 GCA_900556665.1 uncultured Eubacteriales bacterium | reverse complement strand
GAAAACTTGATGAATTTGTAATGAGGATTTCAGATATTTTCTTAGCATTTCCAGGAATGGTATTTGCCATAGCAGTGGCAGGAGTACTTGGAGGGGGAATAGTTAATGCAGTTATTTCTTTATCATTAATTTCTTGGCCGAAATTTTCACGTCTTGCAAGAGGACAAGTTTTAACTATGAAAAACTCTGCATATATACAAGCAGCAAAGTTAAGTGGATGTTCACATATGAAGATAATATTTAAACATATTTTCCCTAATATTTTAGGAACTATAATAGTAACTGCCACGCTTGATATTGGAGTTATGATGATGGAACTTGCAGGATTATCATTTTTAGGACTGGGGGCAATGCCTCCAACTGCTGAATGGGGTTCTATGATGAGTAATGGAAGAAGTATGATTCAATCATCTCCTTGGGTAATATTTGCTCCAGGATTTGCAATATTTATCACAGTAGTTATTTTTAATTTATTAGGTGATACAGTAAGAGATTATTTAGATGTAAATAATAAGTAGAATAAGGGATAATAGGGGAGAAAAAATGAAAATTAACAGAAAATTAATTAGCTTAGTTTTAGCAGGAGTAATAACATCAGGATTTTTAGTTGGATGTAGTTCAACATCTGACAAAGGTCAGTCAAATAGTGGGAAAGAAAAGACATTTGTTTATGGAACAAGTGCTTATAATCCAAGTTTAGCAGGAATAAATCCTCATAAAGGATATTTAGGATGGGCAGCAATAAGATATGGTGTGGCAGAAACGTTATTTAAATTTAATGATAAAATGGAACTTGAGCCATGGCTTGCCACAGATTATGAGATAGTAGATGATTATACAATGAAAATAAATCTAAGAGATGATGTTACATTCTCAAATGGAAATAAAATGACAGGAGATGCTGTAAAAGCTTGTATTGAAAGTTTAGTAAGACTTCATGATAGGGCACCATCAGATTTAGCAATAGTGTCAGTAGATGCAGATGGACAAAGCGTGACTATAAAATCAGAAAATAAAGTAGTTAATTTATTAAACTATTTATCAGATCCTTATGCAGTGATTATAGATGTATCTGACTTTGATGAAGCAGGAGATACATGTATAGGTACAGGTCCATTTATAGCAAAAAGTGTTACAGGTGAAGAAATAAAATTAGATAAAAATGAAAACTACTGGGGTGGAGACGTAAAACTTGATAAAGTAGTTGTAAAAAGTATCACTGATGGTGACACTATGACAATGGCCCTACAAAATGGAGAAATAGACGCAACTCAAGGTCTTCCTTATTCAAGTTTAGATTTGTTTAGAGAAAATGATGAGTACAAAATAAGCTCTGCAAATACTTCAAGAGTTTATCAAATGGCATATAACTATGAAAACAAAGACTTACAAAATAAAAAAGTAAGACAAGCTATAGCAAAAGCTATAAACAAAGAAGATTTTACGAAAACATTATTAAATAATAACGGTACGCCAGCAGTAGGCGCATTTCCTTCAAACTTCTCCTTTGGAAATGAAGCAGTTATAGCTGACACATTTGATTTAGAGGAAGCTAAAAAATTATTAAAAGAAGCTGGTTATGAAGATACTGACAATGATGGATATGTAGATAAAGATGGCAAAAACTTATCTCTTCGTTGGTTAACTTATCCATCTCGTATGGAACTTCCTTTACTTGCTGAATCAGCTCAAGCATCTTTAAAAGAAATTGGTATAAAAGTAGATGTAAATAATACTGAAAATACTCAAGATTATTTAAATAAAGGTGATTATGATATATATGCAAGTGCTTTTGTTACAGCTCCAACAGGGGATCCTCAATACTATATAACTGCTCATTTAGTAGATGGTGCAGCTAATAATTATGGAAAATACCATAATGATAAAGTTGAAGAATTAACAAAAGAATTAAGAAATGAATTTGATACTAAAAAAAGATCGGATCTTGCAGTTAAAATACAACAAGAAGTTTTAAATGACTGTGGATATACTTATGCTTCACATTTAAAAATGTCTTTTGTTATGAAAAAGAATATTACAGGATTTGAGGCTCACCCATCAGATTTCTATGAAATAACGGCAGATACAGATATTGAGTAAAAAATTAGCAAAACAAAAGAGGGATATTTATGAAACCAATTCTTGAAACAAAGAATTTATGTGTAAGTTATGGTAATACAAAAATACTAGAAGATATAAACATAAGTGTTAATAAAGGAGAAATTCTGGGAGTAGTTGGAGAATCA
>USPX01000421.1 GCA_900556665.1 uncultured Eubacteriales bacterium | reverse complement strand
GCACCAGCTAAACTTCTTGAAGAAGAAAAAGCTAAAAAAGAAAAATATGAAACAATGCTTGCAAGTGTTGTAGAACGTATTGCACACTTAAGCAAATAATTTGTTTAAGATAAGTTTTATAAATTGACATTTAAGCCATGCCCAAGATGATATGAGGGCATGGCTTTTTTATATAAACAAGGTAGGGGACCAATGAAAATTAATAGATTATTTGAGATTGTTTATTTACTACAGGAAAAAGAGAGTATAACGGCTAAGGTTTTAGCAGAGCATTTTGAGGTATCTGTAAGGACAATATATCGTGATATAGAAACATTAACCGAGGCAGGCTTTCCTATTTATATGCAGCAGGGAAAAGGCGGTGGCATTACACTTATGAATCATTTTGTGCTGGATAAATCAGTGCTTTTAAAGCCGGAAAGGCAGGAGCTTATAAGTGCATTAGAGGTACTTAAAGTTACACCACAAAATGAAGAAATGTTAAGACGTATGAGTATGTTTTTAGGAGAGGCCCAAAAAAGCTGGATGAGTGTAGATTTTAATGATTGGGGGAGAAATCCTAAAGAAGAGTTCTTACATATTAAAGAAGCTATATTACAAAGAAGAATTGTATCCATGAATTATTATAATGGGCAAGGGGAAAAGACAAAGCGTGAGATTGCACCTTTGCAGCTTTGCTTTAAGTATCGTGCGTGGTATTTAAAGGCGTATTGCTATAGACGAAAGGCTATGCGTTTATTTAAATTAGGGCGTATAAAAGATTTGGAACTGACTAATGCCCATTATGAAGAGTGTTTAGAGGAATATTTAAAAGAAACTTCGTTTGAAGTAGCCCAAAACCCTCTTGATGAAGTCATTGTTTTACAGATAGAAAGTAAGCTGGCTTACCGTGTATATGAAGAATTTGAGGAAGAACAAATTCAAAAGTTAGGAGATGGTAGTTTTGAAGTAATCGTACATTACCCTGAAGATGAGTGGTTATATAATTACCTATTATCCTTTGGCCCTTATTTAGAGGTTAAATCACCACAACATATAAGAAATATTTTACAAAAGAGTTTAGAAAAAATGTTAATGCGTTATACTAAATATGACAGCTAGTTGGCATATTTATAAGACTATAATAAACAGTGTTAAAGGTCATACGTAGGACTTCTAACATTACTTATAATTAGGAGGAAGGTTATTATGGAGAAATTTTGTCAAAGTTGTGGTATGCCATTAGAAGAAAGTGTATGTGGTCATAATAAAGATGGGAGTTTAAATGAAAAGTATTGTAAATATTGCTTTGAAGAAGGTAAGTTTACAGAGGATATCACAATGACAGAAATGATAGATTTTTGTGTACCTATTATGGTGAAGGAAGTCCAAAATTTAACTGCAGATGAAGCTAGAAAACAAATGGAACAATTTTTTCCAACATTAGAACGTTGGAGATAAAATAATTATAATAATGAAGGAGTTGGATATGAGATAAAAATCATAACAACTCTTTTTTATGCAACAAATTGGTGGAATTATTAGAAGGAAATGTTAAATGAAAATTAATAATAAATATAAAAGAGAAAAAATATATAAAATATGATATAATTTAAGTAATTTCTGATATTAAATTGTATAATATAAAACAGTGATTCGTGCCCATATTCATGATTATGAGCATAGGCATATAAGGAGTTAAGGTATGAGTAGATTATTAAATTTAGGAATTGATGTAGGTTCTACAACTATTAAATTAGCTTATTTAGATGAACAAGGTGAAATTGTTTATTCTAGATATGAGCGCCATTTTTCTGATATAAAGACAACTTTAGAACGTTTGTTAAAGGAAAGCTTCATTGCTTTAGGTGATGTAAAGGTGAAAGTAGCAATTACAGGTTCTGGAGCTATGGAAATAGCCTCACATTTAGGACTTACATTTATCCAAGAAGTAATTGCATGTACTGAGGCAGTACAAACTTATATACAAGATGTAGATGTGGCCATTGAACTAGGAGGAGAAGATGTGAAGATTACTTATTTTGAATCTTCATTAGAACAACGTATGAATAGTAGCTGCGCAGGTGGGACAGGTGCTTTTATTGACCAAATGGCAACATTATTACAGACAGATGCTATGGGGCTTAATGAAATGGCAAAATCTTATAAACAAATTTATCCTATTGCTGCAAGATGTGGTGTATTTGCTAAAACAGATGTACAACCTTTAATTAATGAAGGGGTAGCTAAAGAAGATATTGCAACTTCTA
>USPX01000420.1 GCA_900556665.1 uncultured Eubacteriales bacterium | reverse complement strand
TTTTTCAAGGATTCTTTTCTTAATAACTTCATCTGCATTGGCTGATGATAAAGAAAGACGTGTATCAAAACGTCCTTGAATCTTAGAGAAGTCGTTACCTTTTGTTTTTGTAATAGAGTCAATGTCTTGTTGACTTGTTACAATAATCCACACCTTACCTTGACAAGCAGTTCCTAAGTCTTCTGTAACTGTTTGTAAGTTAAGCATAAGCTTAGAATCGTCCCCAATGTATTGACCAATTTCATCTACTAAAAAGGCAATATGGTGATTATCACCTTTTCTGTCTAAGTACTCCTTTACTAATTTTGCAAAGTCTTCAATACTAATGTAGTAAGGCTCTCCTGCCTTTTCACAAATATTACGTGCTGCAGTTTCACTCATGAAATCCATTTCTTCTAAGACATTACTACACTATCTTGGATGAAATCAAATTTATGTCTTGAGCTAATCCATGACTTACCATAGTCTTCTTCAAATTTTTCTTTAAACTCTTCATAACGTCCTGCTTCTACTAGATTACGCTCTAAATCTGCAAGTACTGGAATAGAGCCGCAGAATCCTTGCATTTCATTAAATACCTTTAAAAATACAGAAACAATAGCATCCTTAGATTGCTTTCCTGACATTTCACTTTTAGAATCAATATTAAAAAGTACTACATCTGTAGGTACACTAGATGCCAATCGCATATCTGCTAATACCATTGGATCACTAATTTTATTGTCTTCAACGAAATACTCTAATGCCTTCTTGCCATCTACCTCTTTATTGGCTAAAAGATAAGAAAGAATTTTTAAGAAGTGAGATTTACCACTTCCAAAGAAACCAGAAATCCATACACCCATTTTATCTGTATTGCCATTGATTCCTTTTTTATAACTTGCAAAGAATTCGGCAAAGTGCTTTTGGAGCTCTCTCGTTACAACGTATTCTTCAAGCTCTTGCTTGATATTTTCTTCATCACCTTGTCCTACCTTAATAACCCCTTTGATATCTCTATCAATTGGTTTTACAAACATGTCTTTTAATAACATCTACTTTCCCCCTAGTCCACGAGCTTAAATGCTCTATAATAATTGTCATCTTTTATTTCTGAAAATAATATGAGTTCTTGTCCATCATATTTGCCTGGATAAAACATTACTACTGGTACATAATCAATCGCTTGATGTAAGTTATTAAGTACCTTATGTGATCTTAATAGTGGATAACACTTACCAATCCCCACTAAAAAAACAACTGCATTCTTAGGTGTATGTTTTCTAATATATTCTACGATTAAACTCGTATCATCATTTACTTGTAATAAATTACCTATAGCTTTAATAATACGTTCTAACCCTTTTCTTTGTTCAAAACGATAACACTGCTCTAAGAAGCCTTCTTCTTCTAAAATATCAATAATAATATCATAGAGATCAAAAACTGCTAATTGAAATTCTTCGTTTCCTCTCTCATTTCTTACTTTCATATACTCAATGCGTTCTCTAACTACCAACTCTTGCTCTGCTGGATAGTCAAACACATAGTAGCCTACCTCATTTCCTAGTCCTTTATTTTGACGGAAGCTAGGCTTTTTAATGATGTTTTCCATTAAATCTAATCGTTCTATTAAACTAGCCACTGTATAGCTTCATATTATTTATTATTAAGCAATCTTCTAATGTTCTATCTACAATAGGCCTTATAATTTTTCTTGTTCCCTGCTTACCGCCTTCTATTATTCCAGCCTCTGTTAATAATGTTTTATAATATGCACCTAATCGTTTTAAAGTAGGATCTTGCCAACTTGCTACCTTTTCACTTTGTACTTGCTTATCTTTAAAGAAAATGCGAATATCACTATCTGCTAATTCTTCACTGCCAATTATTAATTTTTCACGATATACTTCATAAACAAAATCACCAAAAAGCTGATCTGATTTCATAATCGCAATCAAGTTAATTAACTTTTGAGTTGAAACATCACTTTTGTTAAACAGTTCATAAAATGACTTATCTAGACTCTTTGCACGATTAGATACTGTTACGAATATTTGCTTTGCTCTTGCCTGCGTTGGCGCTAAAAACACATTTTCAGTAATTGCCTTTTCCTTTATTTCGACAAAGGAATATCCGCTACTTAATAATTCCATTATCTTCTTAAATTCACTAAACCAAAATGAAAATTTAACACCACCTGCACTATACTTTTTATCTTCCATTCCGTTTCTTCATCTCATTTCTTTACGACTTAATCTCTATGCTTCTTCTG
>USPX01000419.1 GCA_900556665.1 uncultured Eubacteriales bacterium | reverse complement strand
GGTTATCATGTGAAGCAAGAAGGCAAAAATGAGGTTGTCATTACTGAGCACTATGTAGAAGGGGCAAAACCTGTTGAAACACGTATTTTACCACTTAAAACCAATGGACGTTATACTTTGGTTGAGGTACAACTCGTGACAGGTAAAACACATCAAATTCGTGCCCATTTAAGCCAAATAGGGCATCCAATTATTGGAGATCCTAAGTATGGTGATCAGCTTGAAAATAAATACTTTGTAAGTAAATATGGTTTACGTTCACAGATTTTATGTGCTTATAAAGTGAAATTTGAACTTTGTAAGGAACCATTTGTGTATTTACAAGACCGTGTATTTACAGTACCTGCGCCTAAGATTTATTCAGAAATCTGTGCAGGTGAATCATTAATATAATAACTTACTAACGTTTAGAAGTTTAGCAAAGAATAGCATCAATTATAAGGTTTAGTGAAATTAAACTTTATAATTAATGCTATTTTGATTTTATAGCTATTAAAACCATTTTCGCATATGGGCGTAACTACTAGAATATTTATATAAAAATATAGACTTTACAATGACCTCCTAAAATATGATTAATAGATTAAAAGGCTTTTTAAGCTAAAGGATAGGAAATATTTTTTATAAAATAAAAAGTAAGGAGAGTTAATATGAAGGGGTATATAAAACTAATAGTAGTAATAAGTGCTGGAATGATCATAAGTGGCTGTAATCAAATAAATCAATATAATCATGAGGTAATGAGACAGTCAGAGTTAGTTAAAATGGTGAGAAAATTAGATAGAGAAGAAGTTACTAAAGATACAAGTAACCCGTTTTTCTTTAATGATGACTGTAAGAATGTTATGTATCAAGGTGAATTTTCTTTGGGTGAAGGGGTTATTACGAAAGATATTAATTTATCTATTAAAGAAGTTGCACAATTAAAAGAAGGCAAGTTATACGAACTAAAAATACAAAAGGATGAAACACTCATCAAGGAAGGTTTAGATATAAATAGATTAGATCTTGGTTATTTTTATGTGCAGGCTGATAAAATTTATAGATGTACCTCTAGTGAAGAAAATCTAAAGTTATTAGCAAATAATGTGTTGCCTAAAGAGAGTGAGATTGTTTGTCAAAATAAACCACTAAAAGATAGGCTTAATGAAGAAGAAAAAGGGTGGCATCACTATATAGAAGTAAATGATAACCAAATAGCATCTCATGGGTATAGTAATCTTGTTGAAACAGGCTATTATGAAACATTTATATGGGAAAAAGAGGGTGGTTTAATTGCATATAGAAGTGGATGGGGAGCAGGACGAGATCACATTGGATTATCACTTTAAATCATTTAGATAAAAATCAAATAGATATGGCATATTATATCATTTATATATTTGACTCAGAAGAAGACTGGAAAGGAAGTGGAGAATGTATGATTCAACTGGGACGAAACAAGCGGAAGATATATACTGCTAGATTAGGTGGCTTAGTATGTTTTTTTAAAATGCTGCCCCCTCTTTAAGAAAGAGGGGGTAGTAAAATATAAATTAAAACATGAAATCAGTAATACAGTTACATCACCATTAAATCAGAATTATAGGTATTCGCAATTTCAGAAGCCATTTCAAATTGCTCTTGAAGAAGACAGAGATTAATAGCTTTATCATATTCTGTTCTTGAAATAAGTAGGCGAATCATGTCATAATAAGATTTTCCCTGAGCGTAATAAACAAGGGCACGTTCAGGTGCTACTTTTTCGGCACATTTACCAGCTAATAAGTAGTGAGCTTCCTCAGCTTCGGCAGCAGCAAGGAGTAGGGTGGTAGAATCAATTAAAATAGGTTCTTTTAGTTTCTTCGCACAATCTAGCGCAGAGTAATAATCTTCAAGAGCTAAAAAGATTTCAAAAGCTTCTTCATAATGCTTGGTAAAGTAAAGTACAAGGCTGAATTCATTAAGATAGGAAAAACCTTTTTGCTTGTCCTCTATTTTAGGGCAATTATTAAAAGCTTCATAAGCTTTAAGTGGTTCGTAAGCTTTAAGATAGTTGATACCAGCTTCAAAATAAAAGCCATCCTTTTCATAGAGCTTAGCTGCTTTAAGTGGTTTTTGATAACTATAAAAAGAAGCAGCTTTTTTATGATTATCAATCTGCAAGCAGAGCTTGGCACCTAAATCATAGAAACCATGCTCTTCAGCAACTGCAAGTGCCTTTGAATAAAGACCTTGTTTTTGATAGCATCGCAGATTGCCTGTTTTTGAATGGCATCGTACTGAATA
>USPX01000418.1 GCA_900556665.1 uncultured Eubacteriales bacterium | reverse complement strand
TATTTATGAAGGAATATATGTAGGCGAGGATTCACCTATTCCTAACACTAACGGCATGCGTAATGATGTAGTAGCTGCTTTAAAGGAAATGCAAATACCTGTATTAAGATGGCCAGGTGGTTGCTTTGCTGATGAATATCACTGGAAAGATGGCATTGGTCCTAAAGAAAGTAGGAAGAAAATGATTAATACAAACTGGGGAGGTGTAGTAGAAGATAATAGTTTTGGGACACATGAATTTATGGAGCTTTGTGATCAATTAGGATGTGAAGCTTATATTAATGGTAATGTTGGAAGTGGTAGCGTACAAGAAATGAGTGAATGGGTAGAGTATATGACTTTTGAAGGTAGCTCTCCACTAACGAAACTTAGAGAAGAGAATGGTCGTAAAGAACCATGGAAAATCAAATTCTTTGGTGTAGGTAATGAAAACTGGGGTTGTGGTGGTAATATGACACCAGAATACTATGCAAATCAATATCGCCAATATCAAACATTCATAAGAAATTATAATAGTGAACAACCAATCAATAAGATTTGTTGTGGAGCTAATGGTAATGACTATAATTGGACTAAAAAAGTAATGGAAGAATGTTTTAAAGGTGTTCAAAAAGAAGCACATGGTTTAATGGATGGCTTATCTCTTCATTATTATACAATCACAGGTCCAGATTGGAATCATAAAGGAAGTGCTACTGGCTTTAGTAAAGAAGAATGGTATAAAACACTTAAAGCTACATTAGATATGGAAGAATTAATTACACGCCATAGTACAATTATGGATGAGTATGACCCAGAACAGCATATTGGACTTATGGTAGATGAATGGGGAAATTGGTTTGATGTAGAGCTTGGTACAAATCCTGGTTTCTTATATCAACAAAATACAATGAGAGATGCACTTGTTGCGGGTATTAACTTAAATATCTTTAATAAACACTGTAAACGTGTAAGAATGGCAAATATTGCGCAAATGGTAAATGTACTTCAAGCTGTTATTTTAACAGAAGGTGAAAAAATGGTATTAACACCTACTTACTATGTATTTTATCTTTATAGAAAACATCAAGAAGCAACATTAGTAGATAGTTATTTACAAACAAATCTTATCGGTACTGAAGTTTCTAAAGTACCAAATCTTGTAGAGTCTGTTTCTATTAATGAAGAAGGACACCTTAACATGACAATTAATAACTTATCAATTGATGAAAGCTATGATGTAGATAGTGTATTAGTAGACTTTAAGGCTAAAAATGTTAAAGGAACTATTTTAAAGGGTGATATGAACGATTACAACAGCTTTGAAAATCCAGAAGTCGTAAAATTAGAAGCATTTGATGCATATGAGTTAACAGAGCAAGGCATTAAATTTACAGTACCACCATGTAGCGTATTACACTTAGAGGTATACTAATGCGCGTATGCAAGGGATGTCTTATAAGAGATATAGATTATAAAAAAGAGTACCAGAATATGTTTGATTATATAGCTGGATTAGATGAAGAGATTAAGGCTAGTGAGCAAATATATGAGATACGTTTACAAACTTGTAAGGAATGTGATGCACTTATAAATGGGATGTGTAAATATTGTGGGTGTTTTGTAGAAATGAGGGCAGCTATTAACCATAATAGCTGTCCCTATAATAAATGGTAAATAGTTATTTCATTGGACTATAGTTAATTTGAACATTAATATTTTGATTATAATTTCCAAAACTCTTACCGAAGATTGTAAGACCACCAATATATTTAGCATTGTTTGGAATGGCTAATTTGAACTTTATGGTACTTTTATAATCAAAGTTAAAATTACGAATGGTGATATCTGAGATACGCGTACCATCGATAAATGTACCTTCTTCATTGATAACGAGCATTTTTAAAAGACCGTATTGATTCCAGCCAGAAGGCCACCAATCTGGTGTAAAGATACCTTTTACATTTCCGAAGTCGCCAGGGCTTGTCCATTTTCCAATATAGGTATCATTAATATAAAAATGAATATCAGATGGCCAAGTATCATTGTAACCAGGAGCTTCAGAAGAAAGTTCTGCAGAAATGGAGATTTGGTCAATCTTTTGAGAAATAGGGATAAAGTTAGGAAGCATGTATTCTATATAGCCTTGTGTGAACCAGAGAATATCTGCATCATAATGTTCAGGATGTGCAAAATATCTAGCATCATCTACTTCGCCAATAATTTTAGTTGGTGAAGCCAAAGCGCAAGTAGGGTGAATTTCATAATCACAGTAATGTCCAACTTTGATTTCAGC
>USPX01000417.1 GCA_900556665.1 uncultured Eubacteriales bacterium | reverse complement strand
GTACAAAGTAAATAAATCTTTTTTCTTTCCTTAGGATTTAAATTTATTTCAACAGTTCCTGGAATGTAACATTTATCCACAAACTTATCACCTGTACTTTTATCCACATCATAATAAATTTTATCCACAATTTATTTGTTTTACTTCGATTTTATAGGAGGTAATCTTTAACATTAATACTTTAGCACTATATCTTTATTTTTCATTTCCACTTATAGTATTATCAATTCCTATTAAGCTATTAATAATCTCTCTTGCCGTTGTAATTGGTAATGGCAGTACTGGTGGTAATTTTTCTTTGTTATACCAACCAGCATCTAAAATCTCCTTGCCATCCACTGTTATTTCACCACTTTCATATTCTGCTGAAAATCCTAGCATTAGAGAATCTCCTGTAGACCATGGTTTACTACTGATGTATTTGATGTTTTTTACTTTAATACCTACTTCTTCATAAACCTCTCTTTTAACTGCTGCTTCTAATGTTTCGCCCTGTTCTACGAAACCTGCAATAATGCTATATAAACCTTCTGTAAAGTTAGCATTATGGGCAAGCAAAATATCCTTCCCTTTTTTTATGCCCACAATAATAGCTGGCGAAATTCTAGGATACTCTATGTGATAACAATTTTTACACACCTTTGCTCTTTCATCCTCTTTACGTTCATATAAACTGCCACATCTTCCACAGTACTTAGTATTACTATCCCACTCCAAAAGCTGAACTGCTTTAATAGCTACTAAATAAATTTCTTGATCCATTTCCCAAACTTGACTTTTAAGTGATACAAACCTAAACCCTTCTACCTTAGTCTCTATATTTTCAGTTTTTACACAAATACAACTTTGCCCTTTTAATTGTCCTAAATAATAGCTTTCTTCTAAATTAATATTTAGCTTCTCTATCAGCTTATAGTTAGGCATTTGAAGTGCACTCATATCCTCACTTACTAATAGCTTTTTATCACTATAAATAAAATAAATAGCTTCTTTTAATGCTTCCTTTGTTACTTCACTTTTAAATTCCGGCCAAAAATTAATGTAATCTCTATATCCTTCGTTCATCTAATCCCCTCTATCCTTTGCTATTTATATTTTATATTTCATTATACACCCTATAAAAAAAAAGTGATATTAGAAATCCTAATGCCACCCTTCTTATTGTTTACAACAATATTTTATTTTTAAACCATCTCATACAAATCATGACTACAATAATGCTCCCTAAAATCATAGTTGGATACCCATACTTCCATTTAAGTTCTGGCATATATTCAAAGTTCATACCATACCAGCCAGTAATAAGTGTTAATGGCAAAAATAATGTGGTCATAATCGTTAAGATTTCCATAATCTTATTTTGCTTAATATCTATCTGCGTTTGATAAACTTCTCTTATTTGAATAGCATACTCTCTAAGAAAGGCTGTACTACTTTGAAGACTTTTAACATGTTCATTAAAAAGTTCAAATAATCTCATACCATCTTCTTTAAAAAATTCACTTTCATACTCTTTTAACTTTCTCCCTACCTCTAAAAGCTGTAAGTAATAGTTATGCCATGTAGCTATTTCTTTCCGAAAAGCCATCATCTTATGATTAAAGTTGGGCGTTCCCCCATTCACAATGCTATCTTCAATCTTTCGTAATTTATTTTCAAATTCGTATAAATAAATATAATCCTTCTCAATAAGTCTTTCTAAAAATGCATATATAAAGCTTTCAAGGCAAGGCTTCTTCCACACTTTATGCCCTAGTATTTCTTCTACTAATTGTGTCACAAAACCTTCATCATCAATAAAGGTAATGTGCTGTTTGGTAATCACATAAAAAAATACCTTTCTTTTATGCACATCATTTTTCATAGGCACCATAAAGCTTCCCCATAGATAACCTAATTCTTCTCTTATCTTTATACAGTTAATCACCTTATAATCTACAATCTCTTCCTCTAAGCCCTTCTCTTCTCGGTCCTGCCATTCTTTTAAAGAAATAATTTCTACATATACTTTTTTGCTTTCACTAATCTCATAAATCATCTTGTATCACCCCTCTTATTGTGTCTCATTCCCCCTAGAAATATAAAAAGGGGATGTCCCAAAATTATTATTAATCTTACGACATCCTCTTAACATTTATATACAAGCATATTAATACTATAAGTCCATTCATTCTCTATACTTACTATCAAGACCATTACATTCACTTTTTTCCTTCTCCCCTAAGGTACCAAAATACCAGCTGAGGTAGTGGTGGGTGAGAGGATACCTGTGGAGT
>USPX01000416.1 GCA_900556665.1 uncultured Eubacteriales bacterium | reverse complement strand
GTAATTAGTCATTAGTATGCCTCCTTGAAGTTGTATATCATCAAGGGGCTTCGCCGCAAATTTTATAGAATTTGTCAAGCTTTTTTACATAAAAAATAACCAAGTACCTGTTTAAGTACTTGGTCATTTAAGAAGCAGTCTAAGTTCAATATCTTAACTTAATGACATTGATGCACTAACATTCTCTTTTATTTTTTACTTTATTAAACACATTTATAACTGTCTTACTTTTTAAAATTTATAAAGTACATTAATATTCCCTGCATCAAGGATTGTCTCACGCATAAATCCTTCTTTTTCATAAGTACAATCATAATAGCTTATACCTGCTCCTGAATGCATTTCTACTAAAATATGTGGCATTCCATCTTGATTATAGTCTGTATAAACTGTATAGTTTAAGCCACCATTTTGAATATAGATGCGTTCCATTAGAGGATAAATAGCCTCACCTTTACGTGCAACAAGTGCCCATTCTTGACCATCATCTAAAATAAATTCACCATTTTCATCCACTCCAGCTGAAGCATAAAGTTCAATTTCAATATTGCCATCTGTTGTTTCTAATATATATGAACTCCCTAAATTAAGTCCTTCTAAGAGGGTTGTTTCTGAAACTGCTGCAATAGGCGTTTTACTAGAAACTTCTTCATTTGCTTCTGGCAGCTTTTCTTCTGCAACTTGCTCCTTAGCTACATCATTTACTTCATTAGTTGGTTGTTCTTTTTCCTGAGCCACTTGATTTGTAGTACCTGCATCACCTGTTTGACAGCCTACTGCTAGCATAGACATTGATACACTTAATACTAACATACTCATCCATTTTTTCATTACATACTCCTCCTAAAACCATAGTTGTCAAAATACATGTAAGTATCATCTATTCTTTGATATTACCATCATTTAGCAAAACTTGCAAATTAATTCATATAAATCTTTTATAGTTTGTACACCTGCTACTTCAGAAAGTGGCACTTTCGCATTATATATCTTTGTTAAATACATCCCTAGGCTGAAAACACCTAATGAATCTACCCCCAAATCATCATATAAATTGGTTTTTTCACCAAATTCTTCTGGTTCTAAACCCATGTAATTCCCTACCTCTAATTTAAATGCTTCTAAACTCAACCCACTCATTATTATTCTCCCCCTAATAATTCTTCTAACTTATTCTTACCAAGTTCTCTTAATGCAGTATAATTTACTTTACCAACCCCTTTGTTTTTAGGGATTTCTTCTATAAATTCTACTTGGTCTGGTATCATATAATAAGGTAATACTTCCTTACAGTACTTTTTAATCTCTTTTAAATTGATTTCACTTTCCCCATCACGCACGATAAATGCCCAAATCATTTCACCATATAAAGGATGTGGTACACCTACTACCCCACAACCAGCTACGCCTTTTATTTTGTTAATACAGTTTTCTACTACAATTGGCGATATAGATTTGCCACCACGTTTAATAAAGTTTTTGTGTCTACCTAATAAAGTAATGGCTTTTTCATCTTCTCTTCTTGCAATATCTCCTGTTTTAAACCAACCATCTTTGAAATAAATCTGACTTTCTTCTACGTTGTTTGCATAACCTTTTACAACGTTATTTCCCTTTATATAAATTTCACCTATTTCACCAATGCCTACAACTTCTCCTGCTTCATTTCTAACCTCAATCGTATTATTTGCCTCTTCAGGTAAATATAAATAATGTAATTTATCTAGACTCTCTGTGATATCAATAGCATTTACCATATATACATTACAGGTTTCTACAAGGCCATAACCATTACTAAAGTATTTAAGTGTCTTTAGGCTGTCTCTTAATCGTTTAATAAGCCCCACAGGACAAAAGTCCATGCCCATACTCACTGTTTTAATGCACTGTAAATTATGTTTTGCTATTTGCCCACTTTGAAGTAACATTTCAAAATAAGCTGGTGGTGCTGTAATTTTCGTTGCTTCTAATTTTTCAGCAAGTTCTAGAAAATGAGCTGGCGATAAGTCTTGTGAATACATCAAAGTTTCACCAGCAAATAAAAAGCCTATCATAACAAGGACTACTGATGTAGACATAGGAAATGCTACAATATTTCTAGCTTCTTTACTTTTATCTCCTTCTGTAACTTTACTAAGTGACCTCACAGCTATTACTTCTTCACCAATATTACCTTGTGACATGTAAACCATTTTAGATACACCTGTTGTCCCTGAAGAAGAACCTATCATTAAATTTAAGTCTGTTTCATGATCATCTATAATATAATCCTCAATATTAATTTTTTTA
>USPX01000415.1 GCA_900556665.1 uncultured Eubacteriales bacterium | reverse complement strand
ATTTTACTTAAATACATACTAAATTACTTAAAAAAGTTAAATCCATCGTGCAAAATGAGAAAAGTAGAGTATGGGGGGAGAGAGCTTGAAGAAGACAGGTGGGAGAAAATGTCTTGCAATGTTCACACTGCTTAGTATGTTGATAGAAGTTTTTCCGCAGCAAGTTACCTTTGGGAGGACCACAGAGGATTTAGAGACTTACATGGAAGATTTATCTTCATATACTGAAATTCAAAGGTATGCTGAATATTTACAGCAAAATGCAAAAGTGCCACATCAAGAAATTACGATTGAAGCAGATAGTTATGTACGTAGTGAGGGCATGAATGTCTCTGTTTTAGCAAACTATGAAGGTAAAGAAGGAAATAGTATTTTGACTAATGAAGAAGGACTTGTTGAATGGGAAGTGAATGTTGAGGAAGAAGGATATTATAATTTAGAGGTGCTGTATTATCCGGTAGAAGGAAAAAGTTCGGATATCCAAAGGGGCATCTTTATTGATGGTCAGTTACCTTTTCAAGAAGCAAGTATGATTGGATTTAATCGTTTTTGGGATAATGCGAAAGAAGAAATCGAAGTAGATAATCAAGGGAATGATTTAAAGCCAAGTCAAATAGAAGCACCGAGATGGAGTGAAATATTAGTAAGGGATTCAAACGGATATTATGCGAATCCTTTTGAATTTTATTTTTCAAAGGGGAAACATACGATTACCTTTGTATCTCAAAGAGAGCCCATGGTTATTAGGAAGTTATCATTAATGCCAAAAGAGGAAACTGTAAGCTATGCCAAAAAGCTTAAAGAGTATGAAGCGAAAGGCTATGAAAAGGTCATAGGAGAAACAATCACCATAGAGGCAGAGCAGGCAAGTTTAAAATCTTCACCTATGCTTTATCCATTAACAGACCATTCAAGTCCAGCAATTACACCTTATAGTCCTTCAGAGATCAAGATGAATACTATTGGTGGGGAGAAGTGGAATAAATCAGGACAGTGGATTGAATGGCAAGTCAATGTACCTAAAAGTGGTTTATATGAGTTAGGTATGAACTTAAAACAAAACTTTATTAGAGGAATACCTGTTACAAGGTCATTAACCATTGATGGAAAAATTCCTTTTGAAGAAGCTAAAAAGTTAACTTATAAATATGATAGTAATTGGCGTACAGAGTTTATAGGAGATGGGGAAAATCCCTATTTATTTTACTTAGAAGAAGGGCAGCATTCTTTAAGGCTAGAAGCTACTTTAGGTGATTTAGCACCACTTATCAGAGAAGTAGAAATAGGAGTTAAAAATCTAAATGAGCTTTATCGTAAAGTGATCATGGTAACTGGTGTAGAACCAGATAAATATCGAGATTATCAATTAGGAAAAGTATTACCAGAACTTAGTGAGGAATTTGGGGTAGAACGTGACCGCTTAAATAAGATAGCAGGAGAACTTCAAGCATTAGTGGGTAAAGCTAGTGATAAGGATGCTATTCTTTTAACTATTGCAAAACAAACAGATATGTTTAATAAAGATATTGATAAGATTATTTCTAGACTTGGAGACTTTAAACTAAATATTGGTACATTAGGGACATGGCTTACAGATATGCAAAAGGAGCCATTACAATTAGATGCCCTTTATATTGTATCACCAGGAGAAAACATGCCAAAAACTAAAAATTCTTGGACAAGCCGCCTATGGCATAATATGCAAAAGCTTTATTACTCATTTATCATTGATTACAATGCAATCGGTAATGTAAGTAATGATAAAAAGGCAAGAACGATTACAGTATGGGTGCCTACAGGACGTGACCAAGCTAATACAATTAAGGCCCTTATTGATGAAACATTTACACCACAAACAGGAATCAATGTTAACTTAATGCTTGTACAACCGGATGTACTTTTAAGAGCAACTCTTTCAGGAGAAGGACCTGATGTGGCAATGCAAGTTACAAATGATGTACCACTTAACTTTGCCATGCGTGGTGCAGCTATCAATCTTAGACAATTTCCTGACTATGAAGAAGTGGCAAGTCGTTTCTATGATAGTGCCAGAGTACCATATGATTTTGAGGGAGCTTCTTATGCACTTCCTGAAACTGAAACATTCTTTATGCTTTTCTATAGAAAAGATATTTTAAAAGAATTAGACATACCAAAAAGTATGCTTCCAGAAGTAAAACCTTCAAGTTACATATATGGAAAAACTGATGTACATATTTTAGGTGAAGAAGTGCCAATAGCAGGTTGTGCAGGAGATCAACAGTCAGCTTTATTTGGACAAACATGTTTTG
>USPX01000414.1 GCA_900556665.1 uncultured Eubacteriales bacterium | reverse complement strand
TTGTATTTGCCATTGACTGAATAATAATTGGATTACCACCACCAATTACTAAATCTTTAACTTTTACTGCACGTGTATTTTCTCTTGTATAAAAACTCATCGTCCAATTCCCATCCTTATTAAATCGTTATATAAAACTACAACTGTTAATAACATTAAAAGTACCATTCCTATAAAATGAACAGCCCCTTCTTTCTCAGCTGATACAGCTTTACCACGAATCATTTCAATAATAATAAATACTAAACGCCCACCATCTAATGCTGGGAATGGTAATAAATTAAAAATTCCTAAGTTCGCTGATAAAAATGCACCAACATAAATTAGATTAATAATGGCATATGCTAACCCCCCCATCTCAACACTTTGATCCCATTGTTTAGAGGTTTGATCAACAACGCCTACAATTCCTGCCATTTGATCCATCCCTACTTGACCTGTTACAAGCTGAATCAAACTGCCCCAAATCAATTTTACTGCACTAACCATGCCACTGAAGCCATTTTTAATGTTATATAAAATATTCGTATGTCCACGTGTTACAGTAAATCCAAAGCGTGCCACACCATCTTCTTGCATCTTGGTACCTAACAAAATGGCTTCTTCTGTACCATTTGCATGCTGAATAACCAAGTTATATGTTGCTTCGTCTTTACTTAATGCTTTAGATAAATCTTCAAGCTTTTTAACTGGCTGATTATTAACAGCTACAATTTTATCTCCCACCTGAAGTCCTGCTGCTACTGCTGGCATATTCTCTTGCAATGTTTCAATTTCATTGGTACTATAGCCCACATATCCCATGACAATACTCATTAAAATAAAGTTCATCACAGCACCAGCTACAACAATTAAAAACTTTTGCCATGGTCTTTTAGAACTCATAGCCTTAGGATTATCACTTAGGCCCACCTCTTCTTCCATACTACAAAAGCCACCTATAGGTAGTAAACGAATAGAATAGAGTGTCTCTCCTTTTTGAACAGACCACACTTTAGGCCCCATTCCTATAGCAAATTCATGCACTAGTACACCATTTTTCTTTGCCATAATAAAATGACCCCACTCATGAATAATCACAACACACGCAAATATTAAGATAAGCATGAATATAAATATGACTTTATCTAGCATTTACCTACCTTCTCTCCACTGCATTTCCTTGCCCAAGCATCACTTTCTAAAATCTGCTCTAAAGTTGGACTACTTATACATATGTGCTCCTCCATCACGTTATGTATAATTTGTGGTATTTGCATAAAACTAATTTTACCATTTAAGAAAGCTTCTACAACAACTTCATTAGCCGCATTTAATACAGCAGGCATAGTTCCTCCTACTTTAAGAGCATCGTAAGCATATTGTAAACAAGGGAATACATCTTTTCTAGGATATTCAAAAGATAAATTTTTAATTTCAGCAAGTTTTAATTTAGGGATACAGTCTAAATGTGTACGTTCTGGATAATAAAGTGCATAACCAATAGGATGCCTCATATCTGGCATACCAAGCTGTGCAATTGTAGAACCATCTACATACTCAACCATAGAATGTACAATACTTTCCTTGTGTACTACAACATCAATTTGCTCTGGTGTTACATCAAATAAATGTTTTGCTTCAATAACTTCTAATCCTTTATTCATTAATGTAGCTGAGTCAATTGTTATCTTGCTTCCCATCTTCCAATTTGGATGATTAAGGGCTTGTTCCACTGTTACATTTTCTAACTGCTCTTTTGTATATTCTCTAAAAGGCCCACCCGAAGCTGTTAAAATAACTTGTTCAACTGCTTTATGTTCATTACCTCTTAAACATTGAAATACTGCTGAGTGTTCACTATCAACTGGTAAAATTGCTACACCATTTTCTTTTGCAAGTTTCATTACTAGCTCTCCAGCTGTTACAAGTGTTTCTTTATTTGCAAGTGCAATTGTTTTCTTAGCCTTTATGGCAGCCATTGTTGGTACAAGTCCTATCATTCCAACTACAGCAGTTAATACAACATTAACTTCTTCTAGTTGACAAATTTTAACTAGACCATCCATTCCACTTAATACTTCTATATTTATATTCTCTGGAATCATCTCCTTTAATTTTAAGGCACTTTCTTTATTGTATACGGCCACATATTTAGGAGAAAACTCCATTATTTGCTCTAGTAGTAAATCTATGCTGCTGTTAGCAGAAATAGCAACTACTTGAAACTTATCTTTATTTTTTCTTACAACATCTAAAGTTTGAGTACCTATAGATCCTGTTGAACCTAGTATGGTAATTCTTTTCATAAATAATCCCTTTCTTA
>USPX01000413.1 GCA_900556665.1 uncultured Eubacteriales bacterium | reverse complement strand
CTAGAGGCATGTAAGAAGTTAGATATACCTATTACTATTATAAAGCGCAATAAATTACAATACCCAATAAAATGTTACAGCTTAGAAAAGTTAAAAGAGTATTTACAGTAATGTAAATACTCTTTTTTGGCGCAAATAAAATGACTTATAATTTTGAATATGATAAAATATATTAATAATTTAAAAATATAAGGAGGGAATAAAATGGGGTGGTCAATAAAAGATATGTTGCAACCAGTTATAGCAAGGCTCTTTATTTATGGAATGAATCCTATAGAATTAGAACATGTTTTTAAAGCATTAGAAGAGACTCCTCTATTAAATGTCCTAACACTAGAGCAAAAGTGGGTAGAGCTTTGGGAAGAGAGGGCACAAAAATTTCGTCAAATGGCAGATGAAGCAGAGCGAAAAGGTAACTTAAAAAGTGCAGAAGTTTTTTGGCAGTATGTTACACAGTTTGATTATGCACAATTTTTAATTAATAGTAATCAAATCCAATTAAAGCAAGCTATTTATGAAAGACTTGAAAGAGATTATGAAAAGTATACGAAGTATCTTTCTGGAAAAGTAGAAAAAGTAACCATTTCTTTTGAAAATGGGAAAGCGTTAATAGGTTATTTACATTTACCAGAGCAGGAAAAAGCAAAATATCCTTGTATGGTACTATTTCCAGGAGAAGGAAGTAATAAAGAAGAGTTAAATACACTTGCAAGACAGTTTGCATCCAGGGGAATAGCTGTACTTGCATGGGATGGACCAGGCACAGGAGATAGTTTATTCAAAGAAGAAATTAAAACAGGATTTTATAATTTGAGACAAAGTTTTAATACAGTATTTAAATGGGTTAAAAACCATGAAAGAATTGATTCGAAGAATATAGGATGTTGTGGTTTATGTATGGGGGGAGGCTATGCATATTTTGCAGCAGCGCATCAGGCAGATATAAAATGTTGTATTAACTTATTCCCATTATTTGTAACGCAGGTAAATCGTGATCATTTACCACGATGGATGATTCAGAGTAAATGGACTAATTATCAACGTGATTTAGAGTATGAAGCATTTGTAGAGGATATGAAAGGCCTAGAAGAAGGCAATATAGAATGTCCATATTTATTAATTGATGGGGCATATGAAAATTGGATGCCACAAGAGGCTATTAAAAAGTTATATGAAAAATCTAAGGGACCTAAAAAGAAAATTATTATAGAAGAAGAACCAATATTTAGTAGTGGAGAGACAAGATTACATACAATGCCTGTTGGGGAGCAAATGCATTGGTTAAAACATATTTTAGCGGATTGGGCAAAAGAACAATTTGAGTAATAAAAGGGAAAAGAAAATGGGGAATAAGAAATGAATGAGAGAGAGAATTTTTTACAGACAATAGAATCCTTTAAAGACAAGCATAGGGTTATTATACAAGTGGCAAATGAAGCTTTAACATATGAAGAATTTCTAGAGCAAGTAGATGAGATTAGTTTGAGAATGTCTTATTTGGGCATTAGAAAAGATGACAAAGTAGGGATTATGCTACCCAACTCAACTGTATGGTATAGCTTCTTTTGGGCAGCAGTAAAAATAGGGGCTTGTCCTATACCTATTGATCCACAAAGTGGTTTATGGGAATTAGAACATTTAGTGGCGTATACAGAAATGAAGTTTTGTGTCATAGTCCCTAAATATCGTAGTAATGCCATATTGACACATATGGAAGCCATTAAAATAAAGCAAAATAGCTTACAAACAGTTGTTGTTTGGCAGCAAAATTGTAAGACTTCTAGTGAACTTATGTCCCTTAGTGAATTTATGCAGTTACCAAGAGGGGATCAAAAGGAAGCGTATATACCAGATGAAGCACACATTATATCTTTAGCTTGTACATCAGGAAGTACTGGTAATCCTAAAATATTAGAGGTACCTTATAAGGGCTTTTATAGAGCACTTATAGATATGTCTCATTATTTAGAGATTACAAGTGAGGATATTATGCTACTTGGTATGCCACTTTATCATCAAGGCGGATTCGGTATGGGGTTGCAAACTGTATTAGTGGGAGGAACAGTGATTTATGAGCCTGAATTTAATCCTGAAACCTTTTTAAATGCCATAGAGGATAAAAAGGTAACAATTATTCAGCTCACTACAACACTGGCCAAAATACTTATTTCGAGACCAGATATTAATACAAGAGACTTCTCTAGTGTGAGATTATGTTATTTTGCAGGAGCATGCGCATCCGTTTGGACCGGAGGAGAAGTTTTTCGAGGCGGCGCGGAAATTGAACACCTGGATTCGGGAAGCAAACAGTACGCCTGTCATTTACAT
>USPX01000412.1 GCA_900556665.1 uncultured Eubacteriales bacterium | reverse complement strand
TCTCTGATATTTTCCAATACTGTCGTATAGCAGCATTCCATTTCCCACGCTTCCACTCATGTCCATCAGGATTAACAAATAAAGTTGTACCTAATTTCTTTAATTGCTTCTTATAATATCCAATAAATGGTCCTATCCTACAAGCTAATATGTAAACAATAGCATTTTTTATATTATTTGCTTTTATATATTTAATACATTCTCTTAATGCCATTATGTCATAATAAACAGCCTTTGCTGGACCAATATTAGGAACATTAACATTAAAACATCTAGCTCCATTATGCTCAAATTCTCTTGTATCATTTGCCAAACAAGAAACATGATACTTAATTTCTTTTGATACTTGCTGCTCTGTTAACTTTTCAACAAATGTTTCGAACCCACCATATCTAGCAGGAATTCCTTTAGACCCAATTATAAAAACATTTTTCATTTTCTATCCACCTTATATTTATTAATCCCTATTAAATAAATCTCTAGTATAAACCTTCTCTTCTACATCAAATAATTCTTCCGCTAATCTATTTGATACTATTACATCACTTATTTCTTTAAATTCATCTAAATCTTTAATAACTTTAGAATTAAAGAAACTTTCATCTTTAAGAACAGGTTCATAAACTACAACTTCAATTCCCTTAGCCTTAATTCTCTTCATTATTCCTTGAATTGATGAAGCTCTAAAATTATCAGAATCAGTTTTCATAGTTAATCTATAAATACCTACAGTCTTAGGATTCTTCTTAATAATTTGTTCAGCAATAAAATCCTTTCTAGTTCTATTAGCTACATCAGCATAATTTGCTCTTAATTGTTTAGTATCCTTAGGTAAACAATACCCACCATATCCAAAGGAAGGATTATTATAATGGCTTCCTATTCTTGGGTCTAATCCAACACCTTCAATAATTTGTTTAGTATTTAAACCTTTCATTTCTGCATAAGTATCTAACTCATTAAAATAAGCTACTCTTAATGCTAAATATGTATTAGAGAAAAGCTTAACTGCTTCTGCTTCAGTACTATCTGTAAATAATACTGGAATATCTTCCTTAATAGCTCCCTCTTTTAAAAGGTTAGCAAACTTTTCTGCTCTTTCAGATTGTTCACCAACAATAATTCTTGAAGGATGAAGATTATCATATAGAGCCTTTCCTTCTCTTAAAAACTCTGGTGAGAAAATTATATTATCAGTTTCAAACATTTCCTTAACTTTCTTTGTATATCCAACAGGAACTGTAGATTTAATTACCATTGTTGCCTCTGGATTAATTGAAAGTACATTTGCAATTACAGCTTCAACACTTCTTGTATTAAAATAATTCATTTCTGGATCATAATTTGTTGGTGTTGAAATAATTACAAATTCAGCATCTTTATATGCTTTATAAGCATCTGTTGTTGCTACTAAATCTAACTTCTTATTTTTTAAATAATCTTCTATTTCTTTATCCACTATAGGTGATACTTTATCATTAATCATATCTACCTTTTCTTGAATTATATCAAGTGCCACTACTTCATTATGCTGAGCTAATAAAATTGCATTAGATAATCCTACATAACCAGTTCCAGCCACTGCTATTTTCATTTTCAATTCCCCCATTTTTATATTATTTTATATAAAAAACTAAGATGCATTTTTATCTCCAAAAAGCACTAATACAGTTTTTAATATAAGCTTTATATCAAATATTAAGCTTCTTTCCCTTACATATTTAATATCAAGCTTCATCCAATCTTCAAAGTCAATATTATTTCTTCCACTTACTTGCCATATACATGTTAATCCTGGTTTAACTTCAAGCCTTTCTTTCATCCACGGTTCAAACTTTTCAACTTCCTTTGGAAGGCTTGGCCTTGGACCAACTAAGGACATATCACCTTTAATAACATTGATAAGTTGTGGTAATTCATCTATAGATGTTTTTCTAATAAACTTACCTATCCTTGTTATTCTAGGATCATCCTTCATTTTAAACATAGGTCCTGACATTTCATTTTGACTTTCCAGTTCTGCTTTAAGTTCTTCTGCATTAATTACCATTGATCTAAATTTATACATATAAAATTCTTTTCCATTTAAGCCCACTCTTTTTTGCTTAAAAATAACTTCACCTTTAGATTCTAATTTAATTAATATTGAAACTACTAACATAAGTGGAGATAGTACTATAATTCCTGTAAAAGATGCTACTATATCAATTATTCTTTTAATTACTTCATATAATGTATTACTTCTTTCATTTTCGATTACTTCACTCATTTAACCCCTCCATTTAAATATTTATTATTATTCTCCGTAATAATAGTAATTATTTTTCTTA
>USPX01000411.1 GCA_900556665.1 uncultured Eubacteriales bacterium | reverse complement strand
AGAGTATACTTGTTTATTGCGTACCTATAAGGAATTGAAACATTATCTTTTCTCTAAAGATAATCTCTTTAGTATTAGACTGTTTATTGCGTACCTATAAGGAATTGAAACTTGTTTACAAGCAAGTCAGCAACCATCAATTCTTCAGTTTATTGCGTACCTATAAGGAATTGAAACACTTTTCTTTACTGCTACCATAAATACCTATATCTCGGTTTATTGCGTACCTATAAGGAATTGAAACTCCAACAAGTAGTCATGTGACCATTCAAGAGCCACTTCGTTTATTGCGTACCTATAAGGAATTGAAACAAGAAGCCACTAATATATTGTCTTTTAAAAAGGCGATATACTTAGTGGCTTTAGTTTTTAAAATTTTTAATATACTGTTGTATAAAAGAATGATATCAAGGAAATAACTTAACTAGATTTTAAAGTTAAAGGAGATGCTAAGGTGAATATTACGGGGAGTATATTAAATAGTTATATGGTTTGCCCTAGACAAGCTTGGATGGGTGCACATGGCATTAGTGGCGATAAGGATAATGACTTGCTACGAGAAGGGTTATATATTCATGAACAAGCCTATCAAAGAAATCATGATAAGGAAAAAGTCTTTGGAAATAATGTAATAGATACAATTCAAAATAAAGAAGGAAAGTTAATTATTGGGGAAGTTAAGAAAAGTTCTAAATGTATAGAAAGTGCAAGAATGCAACTTTTGTATTATTTATATGATTTAAAGCAGCAGGGAATAGAAGCAGAGGGAAAGTTACAATTTCCAGAAGAAAAAAGGATAGAGTCAGTTATTTTAGATGAAGAAGGAGTTCGTAAGGTTGAGCAAACTTTATTAGAATGTGAAGCAATTATATCTCAGGAGAAGCCTCCAAAACCTAGATGGATAGGGTGTTGTATGAAATGTTCTTATTGTGAATGTTGTTATGCATAAGGGGGGAAAGTATGAAACAAACAGTTTATATTATGAGTAAGGGCGAATTAAAACGTAAAGCTAATACATTATATTTAGAGGGAGAAGAAGAAGGATATTATATACCTATTAATGATATCAAGGAGTTGTTCATAATAGGAGAAGTAAATGTAACTAAGAAAGCATTAGAATTATGTACGAAACATCAGGTGATATTACATTTTTATAATTTTTATGAGTATTATGTAGGGAGCTATTATCCAAGAGAGCATTATAATTCAGGTTATATGATATTAAAGCAAGCTGCACATTATTTAGATGAAAATAAAAGAAAAATACTTGCTCAGAAATTTATCCAAGGGAGTGCTAAAAATATACTTAAAATACTGCAGTATTATTATTCAAGAGGTAAGAGTGTATTGGAGATAAAGGAAAAGATAGAGGCATTATTAGAAACATTAGAACCAAGGTTAGAGATAGAACAAATGATGGCAATAGAAGGTCAAATTCGTGAAACATATTATAGTGCATTTGATATTATCTTAGATAATAAAGATTTTTCTTTTGATAAACGTACAAAAAGATTACCACAAAATCAGCTTAATAGTTTAATAAGTTTTGGAAATACATTACTGTATAATTGTGTATTAAGCGAGATTTATAATACACACCTTGATCCTAGAATTGGTTATTTACACAGTACAAATAATAGACGTTTTACACTTAATTTAGATGTGGCAGAAATATTTAAGCCTGTATTAGTTGATCGTGTAATATTTAGTTTAATATCTAAAAATATGTTGAAACCTAAGCATTTTAGTCATACAGTACAAGGCGTGTTAGATATTTATACAAAAATGGGAAGAACGTTTACAAGCGACGATTATGCATAAAAAGTTAAATAGGCAAGTTTCATATCGTACACTTATTAGATTAGAGTTATATAAATTGCAAAAACACATCATGGAAGAACAAGAATATAAACCATTTGTAAGTGCATGGTAGGAGGGTGTTATGTTTGTCATATTAGTATACGATATTAATGAGAAACGCGTGGCAAAGGTACTCAAAATAGCTAGAGAATATCTTACCTGGATTCAAAATTCTGTGTTTGAAGGCGAAATTTCAGAAGCAAGTTTTAAAATTCTTAAAGATAAAATCAAAAAGAAGATTAATCCTAAGGAAGACTCAGTAATCTTTTATACATTAAAGAGTAAAAAATATGCAAAGAAAGAGATACTAGGCCAAGAAAAAGGTGGACAAAAACTCTTTATATAATTAAAGTTATACGAAAATACAAAATCTGTCGATGTCCAGTAGAGCAAAAATCCTAGGACATCGACAGAAGATAAAATAACGTATTTACAAGGTTTTCTTAAAATGATACAATTAGTTATACAATAGT
>USPX01000410.1 GCA_900556665.1 uncultured Eubacteriales bacterium | reverse complement strand
GTGCTAATAAAGTGGTAGCTATGAGTGCTTATGATAATTCTTTATTAGCTATTGATGTAGCTAATGATATTTGTGAAAGAACACAGTGTTTAGTAGCAAAAAGTGAACTTCCTTATGGTGCTATAGAGAAATTTGGACGTTGTGGAAAGAATTTGCCTTATGCATGTAGAGAAACTAAACATACAAAGATAGGTGAATTTATAAATTATGTTTTAGAGCCATCAGAAGAAATAAGCAATAAGCAAAGAGAAGTATATGCTAAAATTAGTGCCAATATGGATGGAACATGTGGAGAAAAAATTCATCAGTATATAGTAAAGGAAGTACTAATTAAATGACAGTATTAAATAAAAGCTATATGAGTATAACACAACAAAGACAAATAGAAGACGTTGAATACGATATAAGAAATTATATTAATGCATATTCAGAAGATGATTTTAACAAGGTATTAGAAAAGGATGAAAGATGGGATGTTTTTTATCATCTTAGCCAAATGAGACAATCACTTTTTAACTGGTATACCTTTGATGAAACAAGCCATTTATTAGAAATAGGTGGAGAGTTTGGTGCACTTACAGGATTGTTTTGTGAGAGGTGCAAACAGGTTACTTGTGTTGAAGAATCAGAGTTTCGAGCAGAGGCTATTTATGAAAGATATAAGCACAAAGAAAACCTAGAAGTTTATGTTGGTAAAGTACAAGAGATAAAGTTCAAGCAGGAATTTGATTATATTATTTTGGTAGGCAAACTGGAATATATGGGCGAAGGAAGCAAGGGTAAAGATAAGTATGTAGCCTATATTCAAGACATATTATCTCTTTTAAAAGATGATGGGAAGATATTAATTGCTACAGAAAATAGATATGGCATTCGTTATCTTTGTGGTGCAAGAGACATATTAACCAATAAACCTTTTGATGGGATTAATCGTTACATAGATGGGGGCAATGCTTATGCTTTTACAAGGCAAGAACTAATCCGCATTATGGAGAGTATAGAAGGCATGAAGTATAAAATCTATTATCCATTGCCAGATTATAGATGTCCTCAATTAATTTACTCAGATTTATATTTACCAAAGAGCAATCTAAGGGAGAGAATCATTCCTTATTATACAAGTAAAGATACAATAATAGCCAATGAAAAAGAGCTTTATGATGATATTGCTGAAAATGGTGCTTTCCCATTTTTATCAAACTCATTTTTAATAGAATGTACAAAAGGTGGAACAGTATGTGATGTTACTTATGCGGCTTTATCTACTGATAGAGGTGAGGAGCATGGTTTTGCAACAACGTTACATGAAAGTGGACAAGCTAGAAAAACAGCATTGCATAACGCTGGAATAAGAAGTCTAGAAAATATGTATGCTAATTTAATGGATATAAAAAAACATAATGTAGCTATTGTGCCACAGGAGTTTAAAGAAAGATTTATTGAAATGCCATTTGTTCAAGCACCTACTTTGTCAGACTATCTAAAGATGATAATAAGAGATGATACTAAAACCTTTGAGGAAATGTTTGAGAAACTATATGAAGAGATTCTCAAATCATCAGACCATATAAGTTCAGCTAAAAATGCTTTTCCAAGACATGATGATGATACGAGAGATTATGGTGTTATCTTAAAACATGCATATATTGATATGATTCCAATTAATTGTTTTATTAAAGAAGGAAAATTGATTTTCTTTGATCAAGAATTTAAGCGAGATAATTTTCCAGCAAATTATATTATGTTTAGGGCATTAAAATACACATATATGTTTATAACCTTTGCTAATAGTTTGGTGCCACTACAAAAAATGAAAGAGAAATTTGGATTGACTAAGCTATGGGAAGACTATGCTAAAGAAGAAAATAGATTTGTACAGGATAATAGAGATTACAAAACTTATGGCAATTTTTTAGAGTGGTCAAAACTAGATAAAAAAGACATAAGGAGTAATATCTTAAAGCTAAGTTATAAATAAAGAGAAAGCGTAGGGATAATGATAGACGAACAATTTTATAAAGAGGAAATAAGATGTGGCTATAAAGTATCAGCAGAGATGAAACAAATATGGGCAGTACAATTAGACTTAATAGAAAAGTTTAAGGTTGTATGTGAAAAATATGATTTACGATACTTTATGCAATCAGGAACATTACTAGGGGCGGTACGACATCAAGGTTTTATTCCATGGGATGATGATGCAGATTTTATGATGCTACGTGAAGATTTTGAAAAACTAAAAGAGATAGCAACAGAAGAATTTAAAGCACCATATTTTTTTCAAACCTTAGAAAATGAACCTAATATATTTAATAAGGGAAAAGCAATGCTTCGAC
>USPX01000409.1 GCA_900556665.1 uncultured Eubacteriales bacterium | reverse complement strand
GATCGTTATGGATGAAGATGATTGTATGCCAGCAGTTGCTAAATTCTATCTAGAGTTTACGGCTGAAGAGTCTTGTGGTAAATGTACGCCTTGTAGAGTGGGTACAAAACGTTTACTTGAAATCCTTGAGAAGATTGTAGCAGGTAAAGGCACAGAAGAAGATTTGGTGACCTTAGAAGAACTAGGGAATACTATCAAGGATACTGCCTTATGCGGCTTAGGTCAGACAGCACCTAACCCAGTCCTTTCTACCCTTAAGGAGTTTAAAGAAGAGTATATTGCCCATGTAAGAGATAAGAAATGTCCAGCAGGTCAATGTAGTGCCCTACTTTCTTATAGTATTACAGATAAATGTATTGGTTGTACAGCATGTGCAAGAAACTGTCCTGTAAATGCTATTACAGGTGTTGTGAAAAAACAACATACTATTGACCAAAGTAAATGTATTAAATGTGGTGCATGTATGAATAAATGTAAATTCGGCGCCATTATAAAAGGTTAGGGGGAGAGCAGATGGCACAAGTTAAAATTACCATTGATGGGATGACGTTAGAAGTCCCTTCAGAATATACGGTGTTAGAAGCAGCTCAAGTAGCCAAAATTGATATTCCTACACTATGTTATTTAAATTTACATGAAACAAGTATGAAGAGTAATAAGGCTTCTTGCCGTGTCTGCGTTGTTGAAGTAGAAGGCAGACGTAATTTGGCACCAGCTTGCGTAACACCTGTAACAGATAGGATGATTGTTAAAACCAATACAAGAAGATAGTTGAACTAATTTTATCAGATCATCCTAAAGACTGCTTAGCCTGTAAAAAAGCAGGGGATTGTGAATTACAAGATTTAGCAGAGCGATTTGGCATTAGAGATAGTCAAGAAATTAATAAAGGGGAACAGTCTACCTATCCAACTGATCAAAGCTATTCTTTAGTAAGGGATATGAATAAATGTGTCATGTGTAGACGCTGTGAAACCATGTGTAATCAGGTACAAAGTGTAGGGGCATTAGCTGGAGTAGAACGTGGTTTTAAAGCCAGTGTAGGCACAGCATTTAATAAACCGATTATGGAAACAGTATGTACCCATTGTGGTCAATGTGTGGCAGTTTGTCCAACAGGTGCCCTTACTGAAAGAGAAAATATAGATGAAGTCATTAAAACGCTTGCAAATCCACATAAAACGGTGATTGTGCAAGTAGCACCAGCTGTAAGAGCTGCATTAGGAGAGGAATTTGATTATCCAGCAGGAACCCTTGTAACGGGTAAAATGGTAGCAGCCTTAAAGCGAATAGGATTTGACTATGTTTTTGATACAGACTTTGCAGCAGATGTAACCATTATGGAGGAAGCTTCAGAACTTATAAGTCGTATTGAAAAGGTACTTAAAGGTGAAGAGGATGTAAAATTGCCGATCTTAACAAGTTGCTGTCCGGCATGGGTGAATTTCTATGAGACCCAGTATACAGACTTATTAGATTTACCATCTACTGCACGTTCACCACAACAAATCTTTGGAGCAATTGCGAAATCTTATTTCTCAGAAAAAATGAATATTCCAAGAGAGGATATGATAGTTGTTTCTGTTATGCCATGTCTTGCAAAGAAATATGAAGTGGAAAGACCAGAATTTAATCGAGACGTAGATATTAGTATTTCAACAAGAGAACTTGCCCATTTAATTAAGCAGATGAATATTAACTTTGAGAGCCTAAAAGATGCGGAATTTGATAGGCCATTAGGCGAGGCCACTGGTGCAGGTGTAATATTTGGTACAACAGGTGGTGTAATTGAAGCAGCTGTTAGAACGGCTTATGAAAAGATTACAGGGGAAAGTCTAGAGAAAATAGAGTTTGAGGAACTAAGAGGCTTTGAAGGTGTACGAACTGCTACAATCAAAGTGGGAGAGTTAGAGCTTAATATCGGTATAGCCCATGGCCTTAAAAATGCAAGAATGATTATGGATGAGATTAGAGACGGTAATCCACGTAATCTCCATGCCATAGAAGTCATGGCATGTCCAGGTGGTTGCATTGGTGGTGCAGGTCAACCGTATCATCATGGCAATGCTGAAATCTTACAAAAAAGACGTCAAGCATTATATGCAGATGATGTGGCCAATGAAATACGTAAATCTCATGAAAATCCAGAGGTTATGGCACTTTATGAGAACTATTTGAAAGCTCCACTTAGTGAAAAGGCACATGAATTATTACACACTTATTATAAAGCACAAAAACGTATTTAATAGATTAAAGGGCTGCGCTAGTAAGGCGTAAGCCCTTTTTACAAATGAAAGTATATAAGGAGAGTGAAAGGAGCGCACATGAAAACGATTAAAATATGTATT
>USPX01000408.1 GCA_900556665.1 uncultured Eubacteriales bacterium | reverse complement strand
CTTAATAAATATACTTAACAAGCATTAAAAAACGGCTATTTCTAGCCGTTTTAACTATCTTACATAAAGATAGTGATATACTATTACATCTTCTCTATTATGTCCTAAATTCTCACTAACCTCTCTTAATATCTCTCTATCGTAACCCCTATATTGCTCTCTATCTTCAGTATTTTCAATCTTTTCAAGCTTTTCTTCATAAAGTTTTTCAGCATATTCTTGACGAAATCGGTGTGTTGGTAGCCTATTTGGAATATGTTCAAAAACCCTTTCATTACCAGCTTTTTCAACTATTTCACGAATTTCTTCTCTATAGCTTTCCCTTATTTCTGCTTCTCTATATCTTCCACCTTTTTCAGTAACACAAATATGTGTAGGTGTTCCATTTGTATCGTATTTAAAAGAATCCTTAGTTATAGTTTCTAAGCTACTTCTACGTATTCCAGTTGCCTGTATCATACTTATTTCAGATTTATAATTATCAAAATTAATCTTTTCGTGATGTGGTTTAAGTTCTCTATTATTTTCAATAGTTTTGTAACTCCTATTTGCAACATCACAATCAGACTTCGTTACTTCTGTATTGAAAATCTTATTCAAGGCCGCCATATCCTTACTATATGTAGAAGGTGAATATCCTTCTTCTGCTCTGCTCTGTATGAATTTTATTACGTGTCCTTCGTCCACATCATTTATATTTTTAACTTCTGGACTATTTTCTTTTAGATAGTTTGTAAAAGCCTTACATGAGGATTTATATGCGTCATAAGTAGCATGACTATGTATTCCAATCGTTCTATTGTGAGTTTGATTATGCCCAACCATCTCTCTATACTCTTGCTTCGCCTGATGTCTACTTTCTCCCATACACTTCATTTCTTCCATTCTCATGTGTATCTGATGATTTAAACTTCCTTTTTTCTGACTCATATCTCTACGTGCCATATTTTCCACCCCCTTCCGATTTTGATATATTATTATATAAATTATTTAGTAAAAATATAAAAAGCCCTTAACGGGCTTTTAAATGCGTGTAATCACAATTACATATACATTATTTATTTATTTTAAAACTCTCGTATAGCTCTTTTATTGTTTCTTCTTGAGTTATATATTTTCTAAATTTATCAAAATCATCTACTTCTTCCATTTCGAAGTTTTCAAGTATCTTTTCAGCTTCTGTTATTAAATACATTCTAACCATGTTTGATACATTCGTACCAACAAAAGCACGTTTAATCATTTCTTGTTCTCTACTTGATAATCTTATTTGTAAAACCTTATCTAATTTATCAGACATTATATAATCACCTCCAGTTGTATTTGTAATGGTAATTACATAATATAAAATTTTAAAAAAAAATAAAATATTAAAAGTGTAGTTACTCCGTTCTTGCTACATTGAGTGAAATATTTTGCATGGATCGTAATTACAATGTAATTACGTACCATTCAAAATAATCCCTCAATTTCGCCTTCACTCAACTGTTTTTCATTATAAGCATAAGAAAAGAAGTATGTTAAGTACATTCAGCTTTGTTGTTACCTATCGGTAAAGGATGTGCCATAACCCCTCCAAACACGAGTGTTTGGACTTACTTAACGGCTAATTTTTTAAGAAAATTAGCAAAAAACTTAAAATCTAAAACCATTGCAAATACTACAAGTAGCATTTGCTCGTTTATTTTGCCTTTTTTTCAAAAAAACAAAATAACCAGCAAATATAGATTATCACTACATTATAGGTTAAAATCACACAGATTCTTCACCTATGGTGAACAATCTTTAATGCTAATGCTCCCAATCAAATGCAGTTGCTACGCAACTACATTTGATTGCTACGCAATCTCTCTGTTACTTCCACTCATACTCCACAATCGAGGAGCGTTTCTGCGAAACTATCCTCGATTGCTACGCAATCGTTACAGTAACCTACTTTCCGAACCTGTTGCAACTAAAGTTGCACCATTTCGGAAAGTCCCACACCTTCTGTAACACCTTACCAGTTGCAAGACTTCCGATTTCCGAAAGTACCTATATATTTTTACATTGTTTAATACCACCTTTCTAAAAGTATTTCTACACCTATATTTTTTGTTATATTAAATTATATTAAATTCACAAGATTTATATAAATTTGTGATACTAAATTAAGCAAAAAAAAAGTGCCGTCGTCGTCTGCTGACAGCCTCTCTTTTTATTAAGAATATTGTTTTATTATAAATATACTAAATAAGATTAATCCAAACACAAAGCTCCATATGAAAAAACTTACTAACCTTAGTATTTTATTTATTGGCTCTGTTAGCTTACTTCGTGATAATTAGGATAAAAAAACAACTATACCTTAGA
>USPX01000407.1 GCA_900556665.1 uncultured Eubacteriales bacterium | reverse complement strand
GCACTTATCATTTTACCTGTTACAACACTTCCCTTAGGCATACCAAAAGCTTCACCTAATGTTACCCTTACAGATGGGGCAACTTGTACAATAACATGTTTATTTTTATCATGAAGTGCCTCCCATACCTTTTGCGTATCATCTTTTTCTACAATAGCACCTACTGGACAAACTGTAGAACATTGCCCACATAATACACAATCTGTTTTTTCTAACTGATCATTATAAGCTGTAGTTACTGTAAAATTCTCAGAACGATCTGAGTAACTAAGGGCACAAATTCCTTGTGTTTCACTACATGCTTTCACGCAGCGCCCACATTTAATACATTTAGATAAATCACGTACTAGACTTGGATTACTATCTTGTACTGATTTTTTAATCACTACTGGTTCAAGGGTTGGTTTTAAAATATTAAAACGGCTACATAAATTTTGCAAATCACAGTTTCCATTTCTTGCACAACTTAAACAATCTTGATTATGGTCTGCTAAGATCATTTCTAAAATGCCAACTTGTGTATCTCTTACCTTTTGTGTATCTGTATGAATCTCCATATCTTCCCATACAAGTGTTGAACAAGAAGCTAATAATTTTCTGCTGCCTACTACTTCTACGACACACATTCTACAATGCGCTTTGACACTTTGATCTGGATGATAACATAAGTGAGGAATATCGATTCCCACAAGTTTTGCTGCATCAATTACACGTGTTCCTTTTTTAACTGTAAGTGGCATATTATTAATTTTGATATTTACCATTATGCCCTGCCTCCTTTTACTTCAAATACTTCTGGGAATATCTTCATTGCACTCATTGTGGCACTTTGAGCTGTTTCTCCAAGACCACAAAGTGACGCATTTTGCATAATCATTCCGATTTTCTTAAGCGTTTTAATATCTTCTTCTGTATGTCTACCTTCTTTAATTTTTTGAAGGATTAATTTCACATGGCGATTGCCTTCTCTACAAGGTGTACATTGACCACAGCTTTCATGTGAGAAGAACTTTTGTGTTGTTTGTAAGAAATCAATGACCTCTGTGCGGTCATCAATAACTAAAATTGCTCCTGAACCTACACCTACCCCAGCTGCTTTAAGTGTTTCATATGTATAAGGCACATCTAAAATTTCTGGTCCTGCAATCTTGCCTGAAGCCCCACCAAATTGAATGAGCTTAATCTCATGATCTTCTGTTACCCCACCAGCAAGTTCATTAATAATTTCTCTTACAGTAAGCCCAAATGGAATTTCAAAAGCACCTGGTTTTTGAACATTTCCACCTACACTAATCATTTTGGTTCCCACAGATTCTTCTGTGCCATATTGTAAATATGTTTTTTCATCATCTAATAAAATGCTTGGTACTAAACATAAACTTTCTACGTTATTAAGACAAGTTGGTAAACTAAATAATCCACTTTGTTTAATAAAAGGTGGCTTCATTCTAGGTCTACCACTTTTACCTTCCATAGATTCTACAAGGGCAGTACCTTCTCCGCATACATAAGCCCCTGCACCTGAATATAAATAAAGTTCATAGTCAAAACCTTTACCTAAAATATTTTTACCTAAATAACCTTTTGCCTTAGCTGCCTCAATGGCATTTAAAAGCAGTGGTCTTAAATGACTATACTCTTCTCGCATATAAATATAACCATTTTTAGCACCTATGCTATAACCAGCAATAATCATAGCTTCTACTAAACGAAATGGATCATTTTCAATGAGTGTACGGTCCTTAAATGTACAAGGTTCACCTTCATCAGCATTGCAGACAACTACTTTATTTTCTCCTACTACTTCTCTAGCTTGGCGCCACTTTTTACCCATATCATAAGCTGCACCACCACGTCCTTTTACCCCATATGAAGCAATAAGGTCTGCAATATCAAAGCCGTCCATTACAATTGCTCTTTTTAAGGCTGAAAAACCACCTATTGATTCATAAGATTCAATTGAATTAACATCATATCTCCCAAAATTTTGAGTTATAAAGCTTACTGTTTTTTTCACGCTTTTTCCTCCTACTCTAATGAACTAAGTACTTCTTTAATTTCTTCTTTGCTACGTAATGGACCATACACCTTTCCATTAATACGGATAGCTGGTGCTTTATCACATGCTCCAAAGCAAGGCACTTGTTCAATTGTAAATTTATGATCATAAGTTACTTCATTTAAACGAATTCCTAAAAGGGATTGTAACTGATTTAAAAGGTTATCACTTTCATTCACTTTACAGACAATGCTCTCACAAACTTGAATCGGATATTTGGCTCTTGGCACTTCTGACAATGCTGAAAAAAATGAAATTACATCATATACACGACTTATATGTAAGGACATCTTTTCGGCAATATAATA
>USPX01000406.1 GCA_900556665.1 uncultured Eubacteriales bacterium | reverse complement strand
TATTCTTTACAAAAAATTTTTACATAAATATACTTCTATCCAATTTCCTATTTCTTTCATATTAATAAAATAAGCTGCCACAAAACTCCTAACAGCTTCATGGCAGCTTATTAACTTTTTTGATATTCTCCGTTGCTTTAATTATCGAACTTAGAATATCACAAATTATGTAAGGTGTAGATAGTAGAGGCTGATACTACCGCCAGACTCTTTTGAATAACCACTCTATTTTCTTCTGAGAATCTCTGTATAGACAAGTAAAAGTGGAGCTACCCCTTTTGCTTCGTTTTCTACTACTGGTTCTGAAATATAGTATTCATATGAACCATCTCTTGAATCCGGGCGACCAAGTCCTGCGACTAAACAGATTCCACCTAAATTCATTTCACCATCTTTTTCATATAAGTATTTATCACAAATACCTTTAAATGCTTTTTCACCATATTGTGCATAGCTTTCTGGTAAGAATCCCATTCTTACACCTTTTAAAATAGCATAAGCCATAATTGCACTACCACTTGTTTCAAGATAGTTTCCTTCTCTACCACCTTGATCGACTACTTGATACCACATACCACTTTCATCTTGAAATTTAAGTAGTGACGTGGTAAGGTCTTTAAACATTTCCATAAGTTTAGTGTACATCTCGGTATAGCTTTTATCCATTTTGTCAATGGTATCAATAAGCGCCATTACAAACCAACCAAGTGCACGAAGCCAGAAGTTTCTAGAAAGTCCAGTTTCTTTATTACACCATTTAGCTTCTCTAGATGAATCATACCCATGATAGTATAAGCCTGTTTTAGCATCTTTCATGAATTTCTCTACGTTGCAAAATTGATTAAAGATGTCCTCATAGTGCGCTTTATTATTAAATCTTGTTTCATATTCCATATAAAATGGTTGTCCCATATAAAGACCATCTAACCACACTTGATTTGGATAAATCTTTTTATGCCAGAAGTTCCCTTCTTTTGTACGAGGTTGAATCTTAATTTGCTCATACACTGTATCAATTGCTTTACGGTATCTTTCTTTACCTGTAATATCATATAATTCAAATAACACTTTACCAGAGTTAACATTATCAATATTTAATTCGTGAATATCGTAATTATTAATTGAACCATCTTCTCTTACGTGATATGTAATAAATTCATCTGCGAATTTGAGATATTTTTCACCTTTTGTGATTGCATACATTTCTAGTAATGCTTTAATCATACAGCCATCAATATAGTTCCATGTAGGTGGCTTACCTTCTAAAATCTTTTCGATATTCCAAATAGGTCTTTCAGGTGTACTTTTGTCAATGAGCTCTTCAATGTAATTTCTAAGCATATCCATATTCTAATTTCCTCATTTCCTAGATTATATTTTCATATAAAACGCTTATTCCATTTTACATTAAACTTTTGACGTTGTCCTAAGATTTAAAAATTTAAGGGATAGATATGTATGATTTATGGATTTTAGATATATTTTATCAAACTTTATTGGGTTTTATATTATTTATTCATGAAAAACTTATATGGCATTGCTATAGTATTATTAAAAAATATATTAGAAAGGATTGTGGCTATGGAAAAGAAAAATTTATGGCTCGGACTTGCGCTTGGAATAGGCTGCGTTTCATCTATAGTATTTATAAGCACTTTATTTTCTCGCCTAACTTATTTAAAAATGAATACCACCTTACAGCAGCAAATTGAAACAACTATTGCAACAGCAGAAACAATAGACTTTTCGAAAGTCACAGACTTTAAATGGGACACCTTATATGTTTTTACACCCTATGCATCACCTAATGAAATATTACGTGCCAATAATATTATGACCTTTAATCCTTCATTTAACATTGAGTATTCAGATACTATCGTGATGCTAGGCTTTGTAAGAGATCACTCCCTTGTTGCTTACGTAGAATTACCGCTTAATTTAGTCGAAAATCTACCTGCAACCTCTATGTGTTTCTCAAAAGATACTGCTGTATTTAAAATCATTCCAGAAGAATCAGGCAAAAAATCCTTTCACGCAATAGCTTTTTAAGCTAGTTCGTATAGTTCTTCAATTTATGGACAGACTATAAGTGCGCTAAACTGCCTCTTTTATAAAATACACCCGTGTTACGTAGAGGTACAAAAATAGGTGTGACAAAACTTTATTTTGTCACACCTATTTTTATATCTCTTAGGTTACTTACCTAGTAGTTTTTCAACTAACACTCAAACCTTCTTTAAAACGCCACCAAGTTATCTAAATAGAAGCGAAAGTAGTCGCTGCGGATAATCTACCTGTGGAGTGATTTAATGATAGTCCTATCGAACTTAGGCTATCATAAATCACGGAAGGTGTAGTTAGACGCAGCGACTAC
>USPX01000405.1 GCA_900556665.1 uncultured Eubacteriales bacterium | reverse complement strand
CATAAAACATACAAGCATATAAAAGTATTTAAAATGGTTTATCTATATAAGCATTTGTGAATATATAATAAAAATAATAATTTTCTTGACTTAAAGTTAACTTTAGGAATTATACTTATAGCTATAAAGACATATAAAAAGGAGAAAACAATGTCATATACAGTACTAGATAAAGTTAACGAATTAAAAGATTTAAAAGCATTATCAAGAGAAGAAATCAGATTATTAACAGATGAAGTAAGACAAATCCTTATTCAAAAAGTAAGTGCCACAGGAGGACATTTTGGGCCAAACTTAGGTATGGTAGAAGCAACAGTAGCACTTCATTATGTATTTAATTCACCAGTTGATAAATTTGTTTTTGATGTATCACATCAATCATATGCACACAAAATCTTAACTGGCAGAAAAGAAGCCTTTACTAATCCTGAGAAATATAAAACAGTATCAGGTTATACAACACCAGAAGAAAGTGAACATGACTTCTTTAAAGTAGGTCATACATCAACTTCTATTAGTTTAGCATGCGGGCTTGCTAAAGGGAGAGATGTACAAGGTGGCAATGAAAATATCATTGCCATCATCGGAGATGGTTCATTAAGTGGTGGGGAAGCTTATGAAGGCTTAAATAACGCTGCTGAATTAAATAGTAATTTTATTGTATTAGTAAATGACAATGAAATATCTATTGCAGAAAATCACGGTGGTTTATATAAAAACTTAGCTAAGCTTCGTGAAACAGAAGGAAAAGCAGAAAACAACTTCTTTAAAGCATTAGGTTTCGATTACTACTTTGTAAAGGATGGTAACAATGTAGATGAATTAATTGAAACACTTGAAAAAGTAAAAGATATCGATCATCCAGTAGTAGTCCATATGCATACAGTGAAAGGAAAAGGGTATGCAGATGCAGAAAATAATAAAGAAAATTTCCACTGGGTTATGCCATTTAACTTAGAAACAAAAGAGCCACTTATGAAAATGGAACCAGTTGAAACTTATTTAAGTATGACAGAAGACTTCTTATTAGAAAAAGCTAAAAAAGACCCAAGTGTAGTCGTAATTAATGCGGCAACACCAAGTATTACAGGGGTAAATAAAGTAAGATATGAACTTGAAAAACAATATGTAGATGTAGGAATTGCTGAAGAACATGCTATAGCAATGGCTTCAGGTATGGCAAGAAGAGGAGCTAAACCAGTTGCATCATTCTTAAGTACATTTATTCAAAGAACATATGACCAATTATCTCAAGACCTTGCCCTTAACAATAATCCAGCATTAATCTTAGTACACTGGGGTGGAATTAGTGATCAAGATGAAACACATTTAGGATTATTTGATATTCCATTAATCTCAAACATTCCAAACATGGTATATCTTGCACCAACTAATAAAGAAGAATACCTTGCTATGATGGAATGGGGAATTGAACAAACTGACCATCCAGTTGCAATCCGTGTACCTAATATGCAAGTAGTTTCAACTGGAGAAAAAGTAGAAGCTAATTTCAGTGAGTTAAATAAATATGTTAAAACAATAGAAGGCAATGAAGTTGCAATTCTTGGACTTGGTTCATTTTATCACTTAGGTAAAAAAGTACACGATAAACTTCAAGAAATCGGTATCAATGCCACACTTATTAATCCAAGATTTATTACAGGTGTAGATGAAGCCTTATTAACAAGCTTACAAAAAAATCATAAACTTGTAATTACATTAGAAGATGGTATCTTAGATGGTGGCTTTGGTGAAAAGATTGCAAGATTCTATGGGGACACAGATATGAAAGTACTCAATTTCGGTGCAACTAAAGAATTTACAGATAGCGTACCAGTAGCTGAGTTATACGAAAGATATCATTTAACAGAAGCACTTATTATAGAAGATATTCAAAAAGCATTAGGTAAATAATAGATGAATTAACAGACGAGTAATAACTAGTTCTTTTAGCTATTACTCGTTTTTATTGATTAAAGTAAACTATTTAAGCACAAATTTGTACTACTTAGACGAGAGCAATTTAATAATAAATTTTTAATGCTACAATAAAATGTATTTGTATACTAAAAGGAAATTAGATTAAAAGAACTAGGGAGAAGTAAAATGAAAAGATTTAAGTACATGCTTGGTATATCAATTTTATTAATGGGGACTTGTGTATATGGTAAGGGTTCAGAGATTTTTATTAACAATAAACCTATTGTAATGGATGTTGAACCGGAAATGAAACGTAGTATAACCTATGTACCAATTAGCTTTATCGCTAAAGAATTAGGTGCAAAAGTAGAATGGCAGAGTCCAAATGTTATCATTACAAAAGGCGACACAATTATTAAGTGTTCAATTGACAGCAATATAGTTAGTAGAAATGG
>USPX01000404.1 GCA_900556665.1 uncultured Eubacteriales bacterium | reverse complement strand
CACTATACTCGTCTAGCAGCTGCTGCATAAGGAATTTGCCTTCTAGCAGTTCTTTTTCAGGGACTATAGGCCCATTAAGATGATGCTCTAGGAGCAGCTGAGCTAAATCTTTAATCTGATAAGCTTTATTTTGGATAATATCTACATAACTTTCAAGTTGTTCTGGACTCGTATACTTTTTGTCTTTTATAAAATCCGTATAAGAGATAATGGCGGTTAAAGGTGTCCTGATATCATGAGATAAAGATTGGACAAGTTCCATACGTTCCCTTTTTAAATTTTCCTCATTTGCTAGATTATGTGCCAGTGTTTCAGCCATATTGTTAAGGTTATTCATTATTGCCTTGTACCGTCACTCTATAATCTAAATTCCCGCCCTCTAATTGTTCAATAGCGTGATTGATTTCTAATATATAAGAAAATTGCTGTGCAACTAAAAAGAGGAAAATGGCAAGAAATACAATGACTGCCCCCACAAAGCAAATGCTTATGATAATACTGAATAAATTATCATCTATTATAAGTTCAGTACCATGGTAGAGAGTATGCTCCATCTTTAAGATAAGGGCATAACACATACTGTGTAAAAAGGCAAATGTAAAAAGTCCAATGATGGCAGAGAGAAGCAGATAGCCTATTAAGGCTAAAGCAAGTTTAGGCATTTTATATGTCTTAATCAATATAGTACCCCTTTCCCCATGCAGTCTTAATATATTGTGGGTTTCTATTATCTTTTTCTATTTTTTTTCTAAGGTTTTTCACATGTACCATAACGGCATTGTCACCTACAGCTTCTTCTTCCCATACGTTATGAAAGATTTGATCAATAGAAAATATTTTTTTGCGATGTGTAATAAGGAGTTCTAAGATTTTATATTCTGTATGGGTAAGCATAATGTGCTCACCATTACAGATGACAGTTTGCGTATCTGTATTAACAGATAAATGACCTATAGTGATTGTAGGTGACACATTTTTTGCCTGTGGCTGATAAATGCAGTAGCGTCTAAGGAGTGCCTTAACCCTTAGGAGTAATTCTGAATTTGAAAAAGGTTTGGTGATATAGTCATCTCCACCAGCCGAAAAGCCCATAGTCTTATCAGAGTCCCCTGAACGTGCAGTGAGAAATAAAATAGGGGCCATTGTTTTTTTCCTAATTTCTGAAGCTGCTATAAAGCCTGATTTTTGAGGCATATTAACATCTAAAATAATTAAATCGATGGTGTCATCTACCATGTCGATACATTCATCACCATCACAGGCGAGTACCACCTCAAAGCCCTCACCACTTAGTAAGATATGCAGTATTTCTCTAATTTCAGCATGATCATCTGCTATTAATATTTTATGTGTTTGTGTATTGTTCATTATTAATCCTTTCAAAAGGCGCTAGAAAAGGCCTCTTTTATAGTTTACTTTTTTTTGTAAATGTTATATGTTATTATATTATAACTTATTAACGGGCAACAGGTATTCCTAACAATTTGATGAATGAACAAGCATTTCTAATATGAAAAACATATAGATTAGGGATTAAAATACGACATAGGATTAAAGTCGCATATGGTATATTGATGATACATAATAAACATTAATGAAGGGAGAATAGAAGATGTTAACGTATTTGGAAGGCATTCATGTAGATGAATATAATAGATTACGTGATGAGGTGGGCTGGGGAGCACTGCCTAAACAGCAAGCTCAAGCAGGATTAGATCATTCTAGTTATGTAGTATCTTGCGAGGAACAAGGAAAAGTTGTTGGAACAGCTAGAGTATTATGGGATGGTGAGTATATTGCCTATCTTGCAGATGTTATGCTATCACCAGACTATCAACGTAAGGGCATTGGGAAGCAATTAGTGCAAATGGTGATAGATTATTTACATACCCATGTTAATAAAGAGTGGGATATCATGTTTGTACTTGTAGCAGCAAAGGGAAAAGAGGGATTTTATAAAAAGCTTGGATTTGAAGAACGCCCAAATGAAAATTTAGGAGCAGGCATGAGTCAATGGATAAGGGCAGTGAAGTAGGGGAAAATTATATGGCAATAAATATAAAATATAATAGGGAAAATCATTTTTTAATAACATATATCCTAGTGTAAGGACGGCGGTCAAAAGCCAATGCCATAAAGCTTACTTATAACCCATAAACCTATAGTGTCATTTAGATGACATGCGGTGGCGGCGGAGAGGATGCCGGAGGCTCAGGTGAGTCGGCTTAAGGAATTACACACCAAATTTTATATTGTAAAGCATTTTGCAAAGCATGTTTTGATCATAAGTTTTAAGCTTTTGGTACCATTTCATGAAGAAGCTTAAAACCTATGGCCTCCCACCACAGATCGGAAGAGCGTCGTGTAGGGAAAGAG
>USPX01000403.1 GCA_900556665.1 uncultured Eubacteriales bacterium | reverse complement strand
CATTATATGAAAGCGTTAAATAGTGAGGGGGCTTAGTAGATGGGATATACGTTAGTAGAAAAAATCTTAATGAAAAATACTGGACTTGCTGCCATAAAGCCAGGGCAACTTGTAACTGTAAATGTGGATCATACTATGGTGCATGATTTATTTGTACCTTTTGTAAGAGATAAGTTTTATGAAATGGGTTTTAAAAAGGTATGGGCCCCTAATAAAATTGCCTTTATTTATGACCACCTTGTACCTACAAGTTTTATAGAAGATTCTAGACATCATCAAATAGGCAATGCATTTGCTAAGGAGCAGGGGATTAAAAAGATGCATCATGGAGAAGGGGTATGCCATCAGCTGATGCCGGAACTTGGGTATGCCAAACCTGGGAATATTGTATTTGGTACAGATTCACATACAACCACCTATGGGGGAATTGGTTGTTTTTCAACTGGCATAGGTTATACAGAAATGGCATCTATATTTGGAACGGGTAAGTTATGGGTCAAGGTACCTGCTACCATTAAATTTGTGATAAATGGTAAGTTGAGAAAAGGTGTCTATGCCAAGGATATTATCCTTAAAATCATAGGGGATATAGGTGCTGATGGGGCAACTTATAAAGCCATGGAATTCGCAGGGACAACAGTTGAAGCAATGAGCGTAGCTTCACGTATGACTTTATGTAATATGGCTATTGAAGCAGGGGCTAAAATAGGTATTGTGGCCCCAGATGAGAAAATATGTGAATTTAGTAACGTAGCCTTAGAAGAGATTCAAGATTTATATAGTGATGAGGATGCTGTATATGATCAAATTTATTATTATAATGCGGAAGATATTGAGCCTTATGTGGCTTGCCCTTCTAATGTAGACAATGTAAAAAGTATTTCTAAGTTAGAAGGAACACCTATAGACCAAGGCTTTTTAGGTTCTTGTACCAATGGGAGATTAGAGGATTTAGCAGTCGCGGCTAAGATATTAGAAGGCAAAAAGATTTCACCCTTTACCAAGTTTATTGTGACACCGGCTAGTCAAAAGGTTTATTTAGAAGCAGTTCAAAAAGGTTATATCAGTACATTCATTAAAGCAGGGGCCATCATCATGCCTTCAGCATGTGGTTTATGCTGTGGGAGAAGCGGAGGAATTGTAGCTGAAGGAGAAAGGGTAATTGCAACTAATAATCGTAATTTCTTAGGTCGGATGGGGAGTTCAAAAGCAGAAATCTTTTTAGCCTCCCCAGCCACAGTAGCGGCTTCTGTATTAATGGGGAAGATTACAGATCCAGGCAAAATCAATTAATAGAGTATAGTAGACCATTTTAGTTAATAAACAGCTAAGATGGTCTTTATGATTTAAGAAATAAAAGATAAAACGATTAGATTTTTATATTTTAAATATTTGAAAAATGATATACTAGGTGTATTAAGCCTTGTCAAAACATATAAAAAGGTTAATAAACATAAGGCTTTAAAAGATAGGGGAGAGGCATATGGAATTTAATGAATTAATTGAGATTGCTACACAAACTTTAAATCCTAGAGCATTATCAGATAGCGCAGAAGCAGGTTCTGTGGCAGCTGCTTTAGTAACTGATAAGGGAAATGTTTATAAGGGAGTATGCATTGATATACCTGGCTCTATAGGATTTTGTGCAGAGCATGCAGCCATAGCAGCAATGATTACAGCAGGGGAAAGTAGAATTGAAAAGATAGTAGCAGTATGTGAGGGAGAAGGCATTGTAGCACCTTGTGGTAGATGCAGAGAATTTATGTATCAGATTAATCATGACAACCTAAATACACAGGTGCATTTACATAATCAGATTGTAAGTTTAGAAGAGTTATTACCTCATATTTGGAAGGATTAAGTTACAAATATCAAAATAACTTATAGTGAAACCTAGAGGGGGAGGCAGAAATGAAGATTAGATATGTAGAACATGAAGATAAAGAATTCGTAATGAGTATTGATCAGCATGTAAATGACTTACAATATGAAAATCGAGTTTATACAAAAAGTGGCTATGTTATGTGGCAAGAGGAATGCCCTGTTGGGGTTATGATGTACACTGTACTTTGGGATAACTTACCTTTCTTAAACTTTATTTGTGTAAAAGAAGAATATAGAGGTAAAGGCTATGCTACAGAGGCCATGAAACAGTGGGAAGAAGATATGAAAGCACAAGGTTATAAGATGGTGCTTATTTCAACTCAAGTAGATGAGAGTGCCCAATACTTTTACCGCAAATTAGGCTATATAGATTGTGGTGGCTTATTATTTAATGACACGCCTTTTGAGCAACCTATGGAAATGTTTATGAGAAAAGTGCTTTAGACCAGCTAGTTATTGTCAATGATAATTGTTAAAAAATCTTTTTGAATGTTGA
>USPX01000402.1 GCA_900556665.1 uncultured Eubacteriales bacterium | reverse complement strand
ATATGTATTATCCAAACTATTTTGTATGGCTAAATCAATTAAAAGTTTATCGAGACATACTGAATATTTTTTTTGATTACCATGGCCAGTGTACTCGTTAGAAGCAGTAATAATCCCACAGTCCTCTAATTTTTTTATATGACTTGTGAGTGCGCCGTTGGTAATATTAAGTTTACTTGCTAGTTCATTCATATTGTAATTGGGATTTGTAAGTAAGAGTTTTATGATTTCTATGCGAATTTCTGAACCAAGTGCTTTGAAAAGATTAAGTCCTTCATCTAAAGTTTTAATATGTAACATAGGAACCTCCAAGGTTATGTTTTTAATATATAAAATATTATAGTTATACAGAAAATAATAGTCAAATATAAATTTAGATATTAAAATAAATTATTATACTACAAAATAAGTTAATAGGGGGCATTAGAATGGCTTTACAGAATGAAAAAGTAAAAAAATTACTTCAAAATGGAAAAGCAGTATTAGGCATTGAATTTGGCTCTACACGTATTAAAGCAGTATTAGTAGATGAGGAAAACAATACAATTGCTATAGGCAGTCATGAATGGGAAAATCAATTTGAAGAAAGTGTATGGACTTATAGTGAAGAAGCTATATGGGAAGGGCTTAGAGCTTGTTATAGCAATATGGCTGGGGAAGTATATAAACAATATGGTGTAGTCATTGAAAAATTAGGGGCTATAGGTTTTAGTGGGATGATGCACGGTTATATGCCTTTTGATAAAACAGGGAAATTATTAGTACCATTTAGAACATGGCGTAATACGATAACAGGTGAGGCTTCAGAAAAGCTTACAAAGTTATTTAATTATCACATTCCTCAAAGATGGAGTATCGCTCATTTATATCAAGCTATTTTAAATGGGGAAGCACATGTGGGAGAAATTGATTACATTACAACCTTAGCAGGATATATTCATTGGCAACTTACAGGGGAAAAGGTAATGGGAATTGGTGAAGCTTCAGGTATGTTTCCAATAGATTTAGAAGCTAAAGATTATAATAGGAAAATGATGGCTAAATTTGATGGAGCTATTGAAGACAAAAAGTATGCTTGGAAGATAAAAGAGATTTTACCACAGGTAAAAGTGGCTGGTGAGTTAGGGGGAAAACTTACTGAAGAAGGTGCAAAACGCTTAGATGCTACAGGACATTTACAAGCGGGCATTCCAATTTGTCCACCTGAAGGGGATGCCGGAACTGGTATGGTGGCTACTAATAGTGTTATGAAACGTACAGGTAATGTATCAGCAGGAACCTCTGTATTTGCCATGATTGTTTTAGAAAAAGAATTATCAAAAGTATATGATGCCATTGATTTAGTAACAACACCAACAGGTGAATTAGTAGCTATGGTACATTGTAATAATTGTACTTCGGATTTAAATAGCTGGATTAATCTGTTTGAAGAGTTTGCTGGAGCTTTAGGCGTAAATGTAGATAAGAATAAATTATTTACAGTGTTATATGAAAAAGCATTAGAAGGTGAACCTGATGCAGGTGGATTACTTGCCTATAATTACTTCTCAGGTGAGCATATTACTGGTTTTGAGGAAGGTAGACCTTTATTTGTAAGAGCCTCACAATCTAAATTAAATTTAGCAAACTTTATGCGTGCACACTTATTTACAGCTTTAGGAGCACTAAAGATTGGGTTAGATATTTTAATGAAAGAGGAGAAAGTAGCTGTAGATGAAGTTTTAGGTCATGGTGGTTTATTTAAGACTAAAGGTGTAGGGCAAAAAATATTAGCAGCAGCTATTAATGCACCAGTATCAGTTATGGAGACTGCTGGAGAAGGTGGTGCTTGGGGAATTGCAGTACTTGCTAAGTATATGAGGGCTAAACTTGAGGGTGTTACAAACATGAGTTTAGAAGAGTATTTAGCGAAGGATGTCTTCGCTCATGAAAAAATGAGTAAGATGAATCCAGATGCAAATGATGTAAAAGGTTTTGAAAGCTTTATGACACGTTATAAAAAAGGTCTTGAAATTGAAAGTGCAGCAGTAAAATCTTTAAATTGGGGTGAATAAAATGTTAGAAGAACTTAAGGTGCAAGTTTATAAAGCCAATATGGAATTACCAAAAAGAAAGCTTATTACTTATACTTGGGGAAATGTAAGTGGCATAGACAGGGAAACAGGTTATTTCGTCATTAAACCAAGTGGGGTAGATTATGATGTATTAAAGCCGGAAGATATGGTTGTAATGGACTTAGAGGGAAATAAAATTGAAGGGAAATATAAACCATCTTCAGATACACCAACACATCTAGAGCTTTATAAAGCCTTCCCTGAAATCGGAGGGGTCGTACATACACATTCGCCATGGGCGACTTCATGGGCACAAGCTGGTAGAAGCATTCCATGTTATGGGACAACTCAT
>USPX01000401.1 GCA_900556665.1 uncultured Eubacteriales bacterium | reverse complement strand
ATTCTTCTTTTGTTAAAAGGTCTGTTACTGTCGCCCTATAAGATGGCTCCAATAAAGATGAAAAAACGGCACTAATAAATACCCCAATGCAAATTTGATAAAGCTTTGCCCCACCTTGTAACATGCAAATTAAAATATACAAGATTCCCAATGCTGAGCAGCCATCCCCTATCATCATGAGTACGCGCCGATCATATCGGTCTGCTAATACTCCTGCCGGTACACTTAATAACAATGTTGGTAAAAAAGCTAAAAGCGTTACAAGTGCCATACTTGCTGCACTACCTGTAATTTGAAATACATACACCCCAAGACCAAAGCTTGTTAAACCGCCGCCAATAGAAGATATTAATTCACCTGACCAAAGCAGCATAAACTTTGAAAAATTACTTTTTGTTGCTATACCTTTTTCATACATTCTTATATACCTCCCCATTTTATATAGATAGACTGTCTGTCGGTTAATTTTTAAAAAACAAAGGAACTTATTGTTCCTTATGTTTTATCTAAGCTTCATTCACTTTTCAGCTTATTCTGGTTTATCCCCAAATATAGGCATCATTGTTTCCAATAAACTGCCTGGCTTCATCTCAAGTAAACGCTCCACATTATAAATAAATGCCATAACCTTCTTTTGTTCTTCTTCTGGCGTCTGGTCTACTAAATCATCAAAAGCCATAGTTGCATAAATCATCACCATTTCCACTGTTTCTGCTGGATAATCACTGTGACATATCCCTTGGGCAATGCCATCATTAACAATGTCCGTAATAATAGGATTTACTTTGCTGAGTAGACTTGTTTGCATCTTTTGATGCAGTAATGCATTTTGTGGTCTATGCATTTGTTCCATCACCACATGTCCTATCTCATTATCTATATTCAGGGACATAATTGTTTGTGTCATGCGCTCTAAAACTGGTATATCTTTATTCCCTGCTATTGTAGCTGCTTTCTCAGTAACACCTATTGTGATTCTTTCAATCATGGCATCTAAAATATCTTCTTTAGATTTAAAATGATAATAAAGTGTGCCTCTCGCAATGCCTATCTCTTTTAAGATATCATTCGTGCTGGTACTATCAAATCCCTTTGTACAGAACAATCTCTCAGCTACATCTAATATTTCATTTTTACGTACTTCTGCATCTTTTATAACCCTCACGAATACCCTTCTTTCTGCTTTACCTATAAGCTTATTATAATTGTTAATCGACTACCTGTCGGTTATAATCTATCACTATTATATCCTATCGTCAAGAGTTTTAAACACACTTTTCTGAAAACTTATCAATTCTCATTTTCTTGACTTGTACGTTTTAAATGGGCATACACTGCCACATATACAAGTCCTTCTCCTAAACTTTCAAAGGCTTCAGCAATTCCTTCAAAACCAGTACCACTTAATAAAATCACTACTGGAATATAAAGAATGGTCATTACTAATGGATTGCATACTACCATCCATTTAGGACATTTCAATACGCCTCTTACAATCAAAGTAATCATTAAAATAGATTGAAGTAAAATAACCACAACCATAATAAATATTTTCAATATCCCAATATATGTACTCCAAGATTTTGCAATGGCACCTGCCATTTCTTGTGAAGCCCCAGCGGCAATGCCTAGTTTGTAGGTCATAGGCATAATGCCTGCAATCATAAAATGGCCTATAGATGTTAAACAAATACCAGCTAATACAACTGCTGCTAATCCTCGCATGTATACGGAACAATTTTGTTTTACAATTTGATACACACTTTGAAAAGCAAATACTAATAATACACTACCAATGCAGCCTAAATAAAGTGTTGCAACACCCCGCCACATTTGCATACTTTCCCAAGTACCATAAATAGTGTTTTGATCATGATAACCTGGTAAGAAATAAATACACCAATCTCCAATGGCAAATAACAAGCCGCCTATAAATCCTAAAATAGTTAACAGTTTCATCTTTTTAATATCCATTTTATCCCCCATAAAAATTAAAATTTATACTCTATTTGCCTACTATCAAAATAAACAAGTTCCTTATCTGGATATACCTTTATAGCCTGTGCATGTGTCGCAAGTTTTAATTTCATATCTTTATTTGTCCTAAAATCACTCCCAATGCACTTCCATCCTACTGCAACAATCTCTCCTTTTCTTTCTTCTTTTCCTTGACGCTCATCACTATAGAAAGTTAAAGTTTCATTTACTTTATCAAACTTAAATACTCCATGTCCTGATACACCTTTATAAGTAATCGTGACTTTTACAGTTTGCTCATCTACCTCTTCATATGTAATATACGGTGATAATAAAAATCCAGGATTCATCATAGCAGATTCTGCTAAGATTGTGATATATACTACTCTCTGCATATCTTCTACTGGCTGATCAAAAATTTGAATAGCT
>USPX01000400.1 GCA_900556665.1 uncultured Eubacteriales bacterium | reverse complement strand
AGTAGTTGAGTTAATATCAACTATTGCAAAAGATATTGAAAAGGAATTAAATACACGTTCAAGTACTACAGAATTTAGGACATTCAATCAATACTTTAGTGATAAGCTACAGGATAGCAATATTAAAAAATATAAGAAGGATCTTATTAGAGCACAAGAAAGATATGATGCGCTAGAAGCTGTATATTATAAAAAGTTTACAGCTATGGAAAATGCAATGAATAAGATGAATTCACAAAGTTCACTTTTCGCATCATTATAATACATAACACTTAGGAGGAAAACATGGTAACTAATCCATATGCAACATATCAACAAAATAGTATTAATACAGCATCAGGTCCAGAATTAACTTTAATGTTATATAATGGTGCCATTAAATTTTGTAACATAGCCGTAGAGGCAATTGAAAATAAGAATGTAGCAAAAGCTCATGAAAATATTATTAAAGTGGAAAATATTATAGATGAGCTAAGAGCAACACTTAACAAAAAATATCCAATTGCATTGGAAATGGATGAAATTTATGCATACATTTATAAATTACTAGTAGACGGAAATATGAAAAAGGATGCACAAAAAGTGCAAGATGCATGTATGCTTATAAGAACCTATCGTGATGCATGGCAAGTTGCTATGAAATCAAGACATTAATCGTGTGAATGGAATAAAGTAGGTCTCATATAGGTGTGAGACCTACTTTTGTTTATAAAATATTTAATATAAAAATGAGAGTAGGGTGGGTTAATGACAAAAAGAGAATTAATAGAACAGTTAATTGAAATGACAAAGAAACAAACAGTGGCATTACAAGAAGAAGATGTAGACAGATATATTGAACTATTAAATGGTAGACAAGCAATATTAAATCAGATTCAAGTATTACATGAAGTTCAGCCAGAGACTAAAGAGCAACATGAAGAGGAACTTGTTACAGAGTTAAAAACAATTGATGATGCAAATAGAATGGAATTCGAAAGACAGTTTGAAGAAGTTAAAAAGAAGCTCCGTGAAGTAAGGATAATGAAAAAGAGAGAAGAACAATATAATAATCCTTATGATGTTTCATGGGAAGAAGGCGTATTCTTTGACAAGAAGGAGACAAGATAAGTAATGAAACCTAAGATTTCACTTGTTATGATTGTTAAAAATGAAGAAGCAAATTTACAAAGATGTTTAGAAAGTGTACAAACTATAGTTGATGAAATTGTTATTGTAGACACAGGATCAGAAGATAGGACAAAGGAAATAGCTAAAGGTTTTAATGCAAATATATACGACTTTGAATGGTGCAATGACTTTAGTGCAGCTAGGAACTATGCACTAAGTAAAGCAAATGGTGAGTGGAGACTTGTGTTAGATGCTGATGAGTATGTTTTATCAGGAACTAAAGAAAGCTTATTAAATAGTATAAAGCCAAAAACAATAGGTCAGATACTAAGAATTGATGCATTCAAAGATAATTGTAATAAGGAAGAAGAAATCGGATATTCTAGAAGTTATATATCTAGGGTTATGCCTAAAGGTATAAATTATGTGGGAGAAATCCATGAACAAGTAGATAGTGAATTGCCAAGAGTAAAAGTAGAGTTAGAAATCGGGCATGATGGCTATTTACATGAAGATAAATCAGAACGTAATTTAGCCATTTTACATAATGTTGTAAAAGAAAAGCCACAAGATAGCTATATGCTTTATCAATTAGCGCATACATTATTTGTAGCAGGTAAAAAAGAGGAAGCTATAAGTTGGTATGAGAAGTATTATAAGATAAGTAAACCTAACGAGGGATATAGATGTTCAGCCATTGTAGATTATCTATATAGTATGATTCGAACTGGAAAATTAGAAAAAGGCATAACACTTATTGAAAAAGAAAAGAGCCAATATCATGATTCACCAGACTTTAACTTTGTATGTGCTACATTTTATAGAGAACTAGTACTTTCTAATGTAGAAAAATATATTAATTATTTACCGCTTATTGAACAATATTATATAAATTGTCTAGAAGTAGGAGAGACAACGAAGTATGATAGTATAGTAGGAACAGGTAGTTATGCCGCAGCATATAACCTAGGGGTCTGGTATGAAGTAAGTAAGCAATTTGATAAAGCTAAGATCTGCTATGAAATGGCAGTAGAATGGGGATATGAAAAAGCTGCAGAAAGAATGAAAGCTTTACAATAAGGAAATAAGAACTATAAAAGTATAAAGTTAGGAGGCATCAGTGTGGATGATTTAATAGAAATGCTAAGGCAGATTTATGGGCTATTAGAACAAATTAGTACAATTACAGTTAATCAAAGTACAGTACTATTACAATCTAATGAAACGCTAGATGAAGCCAATGATGCCTTAGAAATGCTAGAAAGTATGGTGAGCTACAAAGAAGAGCTTACAGATG
>USPX01000399.1 GCA_900556665.1 uncultured Eubacteriales bacterium | reverse complement strand
GAGTTACCTCATATTTTAAGGTAACTTTTTTTATGAAAATAGATAGAGCTATTGAATAGTGATATCCGAAAATGGTAAAAATAAAGTAATTATTGTAAAAACTAAATTGATACTATCAAAAACTAGGTAGAAAGTGTTATAATCGATAAAGTAACGTAAAATTAAAGATGACAAGCAGGTGACTTAATGATAGAAAAAGATTTCTTACCTATTTCCCGTGAGGACATGGAAAAAAGAGGTTGGGAGCAATGTGACTTCGTTCTTGTAACAGCTGATGCATATGTAGATCATCACAGTTTCGGGACAGCGATTATCTCAAGAGTACTTGAACACGCAGGATATAAAGTAGGGATTATTGCACAACCTAACTGGAAAACAACTGAAGACTTTATGAAACTAGGACGTCCTAGACTTGCCTTCCTTGTAAATGGTGGGAACATGGATCCAATGGTTAATCACTATACAGTAAGCAAAAAGTTAAGAAAGAAAGATCTATATACTCCTAAGGGGGAAATGGGTAAGAGTCCAGACCGTTCAACAATCGTATATTGTAACAAAATCCGTGAAGCTTATAAAGATGTAGATATCGTTATTGGTGGGATCGAAGCAAGCTTACGTCGTTTTGCACACTACGATTACTGGTCAAATCAGGTACGTAAATCTATCTTAATTGATAGTGGGGCAGACCTTTTAATTTATGGTATGGGTGAAAAGCAAATTGTAAATGTAGCTAATGCCTTAAATGATGGCTTAAATGCCAAATACATTCGTTACTTAGATGGCACATGTTATGTAGCAGATAGTTTAGAAGAAGTTTATGAATATAGATTACTTCCTTCTTTCAAAGAAGTAAGTGAAGATAAAGTGAAATATGCCGAGGCTTATGCCATTCAAGAAAATGAACAAGATCACGCAAGAGGCGAAACACTTGTTCAAGAGCATAATGGAAAATATGTGGTACAAAACAAACCAGAAGTTCCATTAAATACAGCAGAGCTTGATGAAGTATATGGCTTACCATATATGAGAACATATCACCCTATCTATGAAAAAGATGGTGGTATTCCAGCAATCGAAGAAGTTCAATTTAGTTTAGTAAGTTCTAGAGGATGTTTCGGACACTGTAACTTCTGTGCCATTACAATGCACCAAGGAAGAGTTGTAACAGCTAGAAGTCAAGATTCTCTTGTAGATGAAGCTGTAGAAATTACACATATGAAAGGCTTCAAAGGTTATATTCATGACGTAGGTGGGCCAACAGCCAACTTTAGAGGGCCAGCATGTAAAAAACAATTTGAACATGGAGCATGTAAACATAAGGAATGTTTAACACCAAATCCATGTAAAGCAATGCATGTAGACCATAGTGAATATTTACAATTACTTCGTAAAGTAAGAAGCGTACCAGGCGTTAAAAAAGCCTTCATTCGTTCAGGTATTCGTTATGACTATGTTATGGCAGATAAACACAATGATGAGTTCTTCAAAGAACTGATTGAGCATCATGTAAGTGGACAGTTAAAAATTGCGCCAGAGCATATTTCAGCTAACGTACTCAAATACATGGGTAAACCATCAGGTAAAGTATTTGATGAGTTCTGTGATAAATTCTACAAAATTAACGAAAAACTTGGTAAAAAACAATATATCATTCCATACTTAATGTCAAGCCATCCAGGTAGTACATTAAAAGATGCAATTCAGCTTGCTGAATACCTAAGAGATATTCATTACCAACCAGAACAAGTACAAGATTTCTACCCAACACCAGGGACACTTTCAACAGCTATGTTCTATACAGGGTTAGATCCAAGAACAATGGAACCAGTCTATATACCAAAAACAAAACAAGAAAAAGCAATGCAACGTGCATTACTTCAATATCGTAATCCAGCCAAATATGACATCGTATATGATGCCCTTATGTTAGCTGGTAGAGAAGATCTTATTGGTTATGGTCCAAAATGCTTAATCCATCCAAAAGAAGACCGTTATAGACGCGGTAAATCATCAAATGGTAAATCAAATCACGGTAAATCTAGTCAAGGCAGAGGAAATAGTCAAAGCAAAGCAAGTGGTAAAGGGCCTAAAGCAAAGTCAAATAGCGGTAAAGCACCATTAGCTAAAGGAAAATACCAAGGTAGTGTAAAACAATCCAATACACGTTCAAAATCAGCTAAAAAAAGATAAAAAGTGTTAATTTTTGATACTCTAAGCTTGATAAGTAAAGAAACGGTGTGAACTCGTAGCGCGATAAAACGTGCGCTACTCAAACAACACACCTAAAAACTCTTTACTTATCTTCTCTAAGAGTATCAACAAATTCTTCCGAAAGGTAGACTCTCACTCCCCACGCACCTCAGCTTCTTTCATGCCTCTTTTTATCTTTCTTTAATGGTTCCATCGGGCT
>USPX01000398.1 GCA_900556665.1 uncultured Eubacteriales bacterium | reverse complement strand
TTGACTGCCTACATAGCCTTGAACATCATATATGAGTAATTGATCCTTTTGTGAAAGTAATTCATTATTTGATAAAGCAACTGTTTTATATTTTTGTTTAAGCTTTGCAAGCTGGGTATTGGCATTATCTATTTTGACTTGTAATACCTTCATCTGAGTCACATTTTCACGATCTGATTCACTCATCTTTAAATTTAAGCCTTGCTTTTCTGACTCTAACTTACTCATTTCTAAGTTCATATCCTTTTTATGCTGCGTAATGCTGTTTTGAGTATTTTCAATGTCCTTTTGTTTAGCTGATATCTTATCTTTTATATCTTGTAAGGACTTTTCTGAAGCTCCCCCTACTTCACTTAACTGTTTATTCGTTTCATAGTCTGCCTTTAAAGACGCTAATTCCTCATTTAAAAGCGCCAAATTATTTTTTAACTTTTTTAACTCTGGCGAATTTTCATTATCCCGTTCTTCTCCTTTGACCTTAAGCTGCTTCTCTACATATTGTAAATCCGCTACAAGTGTATTTTTAGGATTTTTAAGTGCAGCCAGCTCTGCCTGTAAAACTGCAATCTCTCCTTCTTTATCTTGAATCGTTTCATCATAATCTGTTGTATCTAAAGTAAATAATGCATCGCCTTTATTCACAATATCCCCATCTTTAATATGTATTGACTTAATTTTAGCTGGAAATCCTAAGTAAAGTTCTTCTCTTTCTGTAGCCTCTACTTTGCCATCTACATCTATAGTTTGCTCCCATTCAGGAGAAGGTGTTACCTCTGTTTGTGATTCTTTTACCTGCCCACAACCTATTAATAAACTGGTCATTATAAGGCCTACTAATTGTATTTTTCTATTCATAATATACCCCCCTGTTTTGTAGTCTGTATAAATATTACAACATTTCAGAAATCTATTCAATGTGATAAAAATTAAATAAAGATTAGAATTTCATGAGAAACCTTTGATTTTTAATAAAACTATTCCTTATTACCAAAAAAAGGTAATCCAACACATTGTTAGATTACCTTTTTTATACAATTTGCACAAAATAATTATTACATTAAAAATGAGCTAAAAACTTCATTACAAACATCTAAGCCATAGGCTGTTAATTTAATATGATCGTCTTCTTGATGAAGCACTTTATAGTGCATCCATTTATCCAGCTGCTGTTTATAAACATCCCAGATAGACTTTCCAAACTGCTTTTCAAAATCGCTTACAGAAATGCCTTCTAAAAGTCTTAAGCCTAAAAACATATATTCTTCCATACACATTTTCTTTGTAAGGCTTTCTTCTTCATGACGAATCTTACTAATCTCACCTGCTGCTTCAATATAGTTTTTAAGATTTTCTTCATTAGCATATCGAGTACCCTCAAAAAGGCTTCTTGCTCCTAAACCTAAGCCTAAATAAGGTACACGGTGCCAATAAATAAGATTATGTTGACATTCTTTATTAGGTTTAGCCCAATTAGAAATTTCATATTGATGATAGCCTTTTTCTTTTAAATAACTTTGTGCAAAATGATACATTTCCCTATCTAATTCTTCTGAGACTTCTTCCATTTTACCTTCTTCATAAAGCTTACCAAAACAAGTCCCTTCTTCTATGATAAGGGCATAAACCGAAATATGATCCAAATCATATTGTGTTACAGTTTCTAAGGTAGCCTTAAACTCCTCAAATGTTTGTCCTGGAAGGGCAAACATTAAATCTGCATTCACAGTGCAATTTGTATACGTTTTAATAAGATTTAAGCTTTCTTCCCAGTCTTTAAACGTATGGCGTCTGCCAATCTTCTTTAATAAGTGGTCGTGGGTTGTTTGTAAGCCCATACTCATACGATTAATTGGGTATTTGGCAATCACCTCTACCTTTTCTTTTGTAAGGGTACCTGGGTTTGCCTCAATAGTCCATTCTAAGCTTGGTGATAATTTAAAGTTTGCTACGATAGCAGCTGCCAATTTGTCTAGTAAAAAAGGCGGCAATACCGTTGGGGTACCACCACCTATAAAGATAGACTTAATGACAACTGTACTATCTAACATTTTCCCATAGTTTTCAATTTCTTTTACAAGAGCATTAATATACGCTTCTTGCATATCTTCTTTAGGAAAAGATAAGAAATCACAATAAAAACATTTTGATGTACAAAATGGGATATGAATATATAGTCCAATTTCCATTCTAAGTTCCTCTTTTGTTTTAAATTTAATTAAACTTCAGTTTCTATTCGTCTAATTTAAGCACACTCATGAATGCCTCTTGTGGTACTTCTACGTTACCAACTTGACGCATACGTTTTTTACCTTCTTTTTGTTTTTCAAGAAGTTTACGTTTACGTGAGATATCCCCACCATAACATTTTGCAAGAACGTCTTTACGCATCGCGCTAATTGTTTCCCTTGCAATAACTTTATTT
>USPX01000397.1 GCA_900556665.1 uncultured Eubacteriales bacterium | reverse complement strand
AAGCATTAAGAAAAGCACTTTCTGATGAAGGAGATTTTATTTTTGCTTAAGTTAGTGGCTGAACAGTTACGGTATATTTTAAGTGAGATTAAGCATAATTAATTTATAAAGGTATATAAGCATATTGCGAATAAAAATGAAAAGTTTGCTTTTGTGTTGGTTATCAGAAGTTTATGGATATTGGCATTGAATTTTGAAGATAAAGTGTCTATAATATAAAATATTAAAATGAATACAGTATTAATTAAAACATTACATAAGGGGGGATTAAGATGCCGGATGAGATTTATGAAAAATTAATAAAAAGAATACGTTCGTATCACCCTTCTGACAATTTACAAATGGTAGAAGATGCTTATGCACTTGCGAAAAAGGCACATGGTGAGCAACTTAGAAAGTCAGGGGAACCTTATATCATTCATCCACTGGCGGTTGCCTATACACTAGCAGATTTAGAACTCGATATTGAATCTATTGTTGCTGGTATTTTACATGACGTTGTAGAAGATACGGATTATACATTAGAAGATATTGAACGTTTATTTAATAAAGAAGTAGCACTATTGGTGGATGGTGTTACAAAGTTAACTAAAATGCAGTTTACAACACAGAATAAGGAACTTCAAAAAGAAGAGATGCAAGCTGAAAACTACCGTAAAATGTTTTTAGCTATGGCACAGGATATTCGTGTGGTTATTATTAAGCTGGCAGACCGTCTCCATAATATGCAAACACTTAAGTTTATGACACCAGCTAAGCAAAAGGAAAAGGCAGAAGAAACACTTAATATTTATGCGCCTATTGCCCATAGACTAGGTATTTGTAAGATTAAAGCAGAACTTGAAGACTTATCGCTGCGTTATATTGAACCAGAAGTTTATTATGATCTTGCGCGCAAAATTGCAAGTAAGCGTATGGAGCGCATTGCCTATATAGAAGAAATCGTGAATCAAATTAAAGTAAAAGTTGAAGAAGCTGGTATTGATGCTGTCATTGAAGGCAGACCAAAACATTTCTTCAGCATTTACAAAAAGATTATTAATAAAAATAAAACATTAGATCAAATTTATGATTTATTTGCTGTACGTGCAATTGTTAAATCAGTAAAAGATTGTTATGGTGTACTTGGTGTAATTCATGAAATGTATACACCAATTCCAGGACGTTTTAAAGATTATATTGCTATGCCAAAACCAAATATGTATCGTTCACTCCATACAACCCTTATGGGAGCAGAAGGTACACCATTTGAAATGCAAATTCGTACAGAAGAAATGCACCGTACAGCTGAATACGGTATTGCAGCCCACTGGAAATATAAAGAAGGACGCACAGATGGCGTTATTCGTGATAAATCAGAGGAAAAACTTACATGGCTTCGTGAGATTTTAGAGTGGCAACGTGATATGAGCGATAATCGTGAATTTATGAAAGCTCTTAAAGGTGACCTAGATATCTATACAGATCAAGTTTATGTATTTACACCAAAAGGAGAACTTAAGACACTGCCAACAGGTTCAACACCTATTGACTTTGCTTATAGCATCCATAGTGGTGTTGGTGATCATATGATTGGGGCCAAAGTAAATGGTAAGATTGTAACCTTTGATTATGTCATTAAAAATGGTGACCGTATTGAGATTTTAACAGCTCAAAATGCCAAAGGACCTAGCCGTGACTGGCTCAATATCGTCAAAAGTACACAAGCACGTACGAAGATTAATCAATGGTTCCGTAAACAATATAAAGATGAAGATATTATTAAAGGTAAAGAATTACTTGAAATTGCTGCAAAGCAAAGAGGGTATAATCTCTCATATTTAACAGATCATGCCGTTGTAGAAACAATTTATCGTAGATATGGTATGAAATCATGGGATGCCATTTGCGCGGCTATTGGTTATGGGAATATGAAAGAACGTCAAGTCATTCAAAAACTCATTGATGAAACATTAAAAGTGAAAAAAGAGTTACCAGCACCACAGCCAGTTGTTTCAGCCCATACAACTGAGGGAGAGGCAGTGCCACGTAACAAACGTCATTCAAGTGGTATTATTGTGAAAGGTGTAGGAGACATTGCAGTTAGATTTTCGAAATGCTGTGGGCCACTTCCTGGAGATGAAATCATTGGTTATATCACAAGAGGACGTGGTGTATCCATTCACCGTAAAGACTGTGTGAACATTGTCAATATGCCACAAGATGAAAAAGAACGCCTTATTGAGGCAAGTTGGCTGGATGAAAAACAAACAGCAGAAACTAAACGTACTTATGTGACAGAGATTCAAATTACTTGTCTTGATCGCATGGGTATTATTGTAGATGTATCTAAGATACTTACAGATATGAAATTACCAGTTAAATCATTTAATGCAAAAACAACTAAGAGTAATGCAGTATTTAATGTAAAAATAGAGATTTCAGATA
>USPX01000396.1 GCA_900556665.1 uncultured Eubacteriales bacterium | reverse complement strand
TTGACGGAGCAGGCCGTAGAAGTGGCAAAACAGATGATCGCGGATGGCGGATATGAAAACGACCGGGTGTTTGTCATCTTTTTGCCGGACTGCCATGAAAGTCTGGCAGGTATTGTAGCCGGACGAATCCGGGAGGCATACCATCGACCGACCCTGGTAATCACCCGTGGGGAAGAAGGCGCGAAAGGCTCCGGCAGATCCATCGAGGGTTATTCGATGTTTGAAGAACTGAATAAATCTGATATATCTTTCCTTCACGAATAAGATTTCTAATAGCATCATTACATACCATAAGCTCTACTGCCACCTCTCGGCTTCCACCATCACTTTTTTCCACAAGCTGTTGAGATAATACCCCACTTAAAGCACCAGCAAGTTGTATACAAATTTGCTTTTGTTCATATGGCATAAACATATTAATCACACGTTCTATTGTTTGTTCAGCCCCTAATGTATGCAACGTACTTAACACTAAATGCCCTGTCTCAGCTGCCACAAGAGCAATGCGCATAGTTTCTACATCTCTAATCTCACCAATTAATATAACATCAGGATCTTCTCTTAGAGCAGCATGCACACCCTTTGTAAAACTTAAACAATCTATACCTATTTCTCGCTGATTTAAAATACTTTTCTTAGGGCTATGCACAAACTCAATAGGCTCTTCTAAGGTTAAAATATGCAAAGCAGAAGTCGTATTCATATAATCTACAATACTGGCAAGAGTTGTGGATTTACCACTTCCTGTAGGGCCTGTAATAAGTACTAAACCTGTAGAAGCTAATAAGTCTTCAAGAGTTTTATCTGGTAAACCTAATGACTTCATAGACGGTATATCATGATTAATAAATCTTAAAGCAATGCTATAGCTACCTCTTTGCTTAAATATATTGACTCTAAAGCGCCATTTTTCTTCTAATGTATAGGCGAAATCCACCTCATTTTCTTGTTTAAGCTTAGCTATTAATTTCACCTGATTTTCTAGTAATACCGTCATATAATCTTGCACCTCTTCTTTTGTAATAAATGAACTTCCCATAGGAACTAATCGTCCATTTAAACGCATTGTAGGTACTGTGCCCACTACAAGATGTAAATCAGAGCCTTTTTGAGCCACCACTTCTTTTAATAAATAATCAATTGGCATTCTCTCTCCTCTCTTCACCCCTTATAAGTTACACGTAGTAATTCTTCCATACTCGTATCCCCCCTTAAAACATGTTCATAGGCATTTTGCCACAAGGTATCCATCCCCTCCTCTTCAGCTACTGTTTTAATCACATCAGCAGTTATTTTTCCTTTGGCAATCATTTCTTGAAGCTTTGGACTGACTACTAAAACCTCATGAATAGCAAACCTTCCTTTATAACCTATTTGGTGACATGCTTTACATCCTACAGGCTCATAAACCTTCAAACCTTCTGGCAACTGATAAATCAGTGCCTCTGCCGATGTCACATAATGTACTTTGCGACATACAGAACACAGCTTACGCATAAGACGCTGAGAAATCACACCTTTTACAGCAGCCCCCACCATATAATCTTCAATCCCCATATCTATCAGCCTTGGAATAGTACTAATGGCATCATTAGTATGCAAAGTACTCAATACCAAATGCCCCGTAACAGCTGCACGGATAGCAATGCGTGCTGTCTCCTCATCTCGCATCTCGCCTATCATAATGACATCTGGATCTTGTCTTAATATGGCACGTAAAACACTACCAAAACTTAAACCAACTTTAGGATTAACCGCAACTTGATTAATGCCTTCAATGACATTTTCTACAGGGTCTTCCACGGTAATAATATTAATACTCTCATGATTTAGCCATTTCAATGCCGCTGCCAATGTGGTAGATTTACCACTTCCTGTAGGTCCTGTTAATAAAATAATGCCATGAGGATTTTGAAGTAACTGCACTACTTTAGGATAATCCTCTGCATTAAATCCTATTTCTGAAAGATTAAATCCTTTGTGACTGCGATAAATAAAACGTATCACCGTCTTCTCCCCATAAATGGTTGGCAAAATACTCACCCTTAAATCTACTTTTTGCCCATTAACATACTGATACATACGCCCATCTTGTGGTAAACGCTTTTCGGCTATATCTAATCCAGCTGAAATCTTAATACACCTTGTCATACTGTTTAACATTTCTTTTTTAATTTCTGTAATCTTTCTCAGTTTGCCATCTATTCTATAGCGTACACGTGCTCCCTGTTCAAAAGGTTCAATGTGTAAATCTGAAGCTTCTTTTAAAATACATCGCTCTAACAAATTATTCATCAATTTAATATAAGTACTTTCTGCTGCTTCTTCTACTTGATATCTTCCTGGCACTACATCTTCATCAGCAGCTTTTTTCTCAAACTGAGTCATAATATGTTTCGTTTGTATCCGCGTATAAAATTGTTCTATC
>USPX01000395.1 GCA_900556665.1 uncultured Eubacteriales bacterium | reverse complement strand
GCCACTCATAGAAAAGATGGAGCAAGCAGCAACAGTTAAAGGTGCTCATTTTGAAAGTATCAAATTTGAAAATGTGAGTGCCTCGTATCTTGATGATGTACCTGTTTTAAAGAATATTAATTTAGAAATCAAAGCTGGAGATATTATCGGGCTTATAGGCCCTTCAGGATGTGGTAAAACTACCTTGATTCGCTTGATTCTTGCACTAATTAATCCTTTAGAAGGGCAAATAACTTGCAAAGTAGATCAAAATGAAATGCCACTTACACCAAAGCATCGCCAGCTCATGAGTTATGTCCCACAAGGTAACACCCTTTTTTCAGGGACTATCGCAGAGAATATACGTTATGGTAATGCCGAGGCGTCTATGTCACAAATTCAAACGGCTGCTGACTTAGCAGCTGCTATACCATTTATTACACATTTAACAAAAGGCTTTGAGGCAACAATAGGTGAAAAAAATAAGGGCCTATCAGAAGGCCAAGCACAACGTTTAGCAATTGCACGTGCCTTTCTCTATGACAGACCTATTTTAATACTTGATGAGGCCACTTCTGCCCTAGATGACATGACAGAAAAGGCTATTTTAAAGGGGCTTAAAAACTTAGCCTCACATCCAACTTGTATTATTATTACGCACCGCCCTTCAGCTTTAGCAATTTGTAATGCTGTTTATGAAATAAAAGACGGAACATTAAGAAAAAAAGATGTGAATGAAATACTTTAGGAGGCGCTCATGAAATATTCAAAAATAGCAACTATGCTACGTAAACTATTATTTTGCATAACAATTACAATTTTAAGTGTGGTCTATTTAATCGGTAAGGTAAAATATTTTGTTTATTATAATAATAATCATATAGAAGTTGCACGTTATACACTTCAGTCTAATAAAATACCAGACGCTTTCTCAGGGTATCGCATTGTCCATCTTTCTGATTTACACAGCAAATACTTTGGAGAAAATCAAGAAAAGCTTGTGGCTAAGGTTAAAGCACAAAAGCCTGATATTATCGTATTCACAGGAGATTTATCAGATGGTAAAACAAAACTAGTGGAACCTTGTTTAGCACTTATGAAAGAGCTTGTTAATATTGCCCCAACTTATTATACCTATGGCAATCATGAAGCACTTTTACTTTATGATGAAGCTTATCAAGGTTTTTTTAAGAATATTGAAGCCTTAGGTGTTCATATGATGAATAGTAAAAGCATGACGCTAAAAACCGCTTCAACTGATGATACAATTAACTTAGTGGGTGTACCAGATCCTATTGCTATTCCATTACCTAATAAAATCTTTCAATATAGCGATCAAGAAGAACGTACCAAAGTTTTATTAGCAGAAACTATGGCGACTGTGAAGAATACAGATACTTATACAATCTTGTTATGTCATAGACCAGAATACATTAATACCTATAGTAACTTTCCAGTTGATTTAGCGTTATGCGGACATACACATGGTGGTCAAGTGCGTCTGCCTATGCTTGGGGCGCTTTATGCCTCTGGTCAAGGGCTTTTCCCAAAATACGATACGGGAATTTTTAAAAAGGACAATCTAACCCTTCTGATTAGTAGTGGTTTAGGCTCCTCTACCACTATTCCTTTTCGTATTCTTGACTTCCCTGAAATTGGTGTAATCACATTACAACATCAATAATTATTTTAAGGAGGAATTTATGAAACCAAATGAAAAATCAATCATTCAATATCTAGATGCAGCGTTAAAAGGTGAAAAATGTGATTCTAGCAAGCTTACTTTATCAGAACTAGAATATCTCTATGAACAAGGGCGTGCCCATCAAATACATACACTGATTTTTTCCGCATTAGATTCTATGAAGACTTTACAAATTACAGCGCCTGAACTTATGGCTAACTGGACCAAAGAAACTATTATGCTAAGTTACACACAAAAAGCAAATCTCCAGCAGGTTGCACATGTGCTTAAGCAAATGGAAGTAGAGCAGATCCCTGTCATTCCACTTAAAGGTGTTTTTCTTAGAAATCTTTATCCAAGGCCGGATTTAAGACTTATGGGAGATGCAGATTTATTAGTTTATGAATCAGATCTTGAAAAGGTGAAACAACTTCTTATAAAAGAGGGCTATAAAGAGGTCATTGATACACACTCCTATCATGTGGCTTTTACGCATCCTAAGTATATGAGTATAGAAGTCCATTGGGCCCTTACAAATCACCAGTCTTTCAACGCTTCTGCTGCGATTGCATTTGAAAGTCATGTGTTTGATCATGCCTTAGAAGCTCAAATTGGTGAAGCGAATGTCCTCACCCTTTCTTTAGAAGATGAGTTCATCTATATTTGTATGCATATGGCAAAACACCTTAACTACTCAGGTTTTGGCCTTAGACAAATGTGTGACTTCTATCTTGTCTTTAAGTCTCGCCAAGATCTCTTTGATTGG
>USPX01000394.1 GCA_900556665.1 uncultured Eubacteriales bacterium | reverse complement strand
AAAACATTAAATAAGTTAAAATAAAATATATAATTTTTGAAAATAAAAATATATCACCGTTCGTAAACAGGAATATTGTTTAGAAGGAGGAGAAATTTATGAAGATTAAGTTGATTTTTTGGGGCAACCAAACAGTGAATTTAAATGAAGCAGGATTAATATATGACTTAAAATTGGCACGTTATTATAGGAGGGTTTCAACTAGTCTTTATGAATATGCTCATATTAAACAAGAGGATATAAAAGGGTTATATGATGAAATGAATAGGAAAGTTGATGTAATCGTCTTATTAACAATGGAGGCGTTAAATGAAGAACGCATTGAGATCATTAAAGACTTGAGCACTAAGTATTTAAATAAGCTCTATATTTTGATGAAGGAAAAAGGTGAAGAAGCGTTATTAGAAGCCTATGGCTTAAAAGATGTTTATAATTATGTACCAGATGTGGGGATTAAAGAACTCTTGCATATATTCCCAGTAGTGATTGAACAATTTATAAAGAATAGGGAAAGGCTTTCTTATAAACTAAAGGGGAGTACTTTAATTATGGGATATGAGCAAACAAGCCGTGGCATGGGTGAGCTTGTTAAGGAGATTTTTAAGAATTGGCGACATGTTTATACATTTCCATGTGTTACATTGAATTTATATAGTAAGGATGAAGGAGATTTAGTGAAGATTACCCAGCTTGAAGATGTCTTTTGTGATTATGTAGGCGAAGAAACAAAGTTTATACTCAATTGGCATAAACATGCTAAAGTGGGGGAAGAAATATACTTTTTAGCTGAGGGAAGAATAAAAGAAGAAAGTTAATAATTAAAATGTTTTTATGTGTATTTTAGTAAGCCTAAGTTTTTAATTCAAAACTTAGGCTATTTTTAATGGATGTTTACATAAATTGACACTAGTGGTAAATTAAGATAAAATTAGAGTAAATGCAATATTAAATAAATAGTAAGAAAGGAGACACAATGAAAGGGACTATAAAAGTTATGCTTGAAAAATATAAATCGGTATTCGACTTTATCGGTATAACGTGTATTATTGTAATTTATTTTATAGCAAGACTAGGACTAATCATTTATCAGGACATGGATACTGTAAATGTGTTCAACTTGTTTGTAATAGATGGTTCGATAACAGGTGGAATTTTAACAGAGATACAATTAATGTTAGTCGTATGTGCCACTATTTTATATGGTAAAAAGGGCTATATTGTAGGGATGTCATTATGCTTTATTTCAATAAGTACGCATTTAGCACCATTATTAGTAGGTGGGCAAATCATTTCTATTATAGGTATGATTATAATGATTGGTGGCGCAATCCTTTCCACCATCGTACACATATATGCAAAATATGTAAATGAACAGAAGACAAAGCTTGATAAAATGGCTAACTTAGACTCTTTAACGGGATTAGTAAACCGTCGCACAATCTTTAAGGAATTAAACAAATTGTGTGATAGTAGTGCAAAGGAGCCTTTTTTTGTTGTCTTTATTGATATCGATGATTTTAAAAAGGTAAATGATGTTGCCGGACATTATCAAGGGGATTTACTCATTCAAAAAGTTGTAGAAGAGTGGAAAAGCCTTATTCATGAGAAAGATTTATTAGGGCGCATCGGTGGTGATGAGTTTGCCCTTATTATAAGACGTAAGCTTACTAATGAAGAAGTAAGAGAATATATTAATGCGTTGCAGCTTGCATTAATGGAAAAAGTATATTTAGGAGGTGCCAATCAGCTCATCACAGCCAGCTTTGGTGTTTCAAAATATCCAGTGGATAGTGATAAAGCACAGCAACTCTTTAAATATGCAGATACAGCTATGTATATGGCAAAGTCTAGTGGTAAAAACGATGTACAATTCTTCTCTAAAGAAATGTATGAAGGTATGATGCATAATATGAAACTTGAAAACGCACTTACTAAGGCTATAGCAAATAATGAAATGTATCTCATGTATCAACCACAATATGAATGTCATAATAAAAAATTAAGAGGATTTGAGGTACTTTTAAGATGGAAATCAGAGGAGTTTGGTTTTGTGTCACCCGCTGATTTTATACCACTTGCAGAAAAGAATGGACAGATTATCCAAATAGGTGAATGGGTTTTAGAAACAGCTTGTATGCAGTTTAAAAAGTTATTAGAAGTACATAATACAAAAAAGGTATTATCTATTATATGTAAATAGCCAATTAACACACATATCATAACACCTAATCCAGTTTTTATATTTCTCATTCCTGGTTTTTTTATCTTCAAAATACTCCCCCCCTTCCTATTATTTATAATACCATAAATAATATTTCAAAAGAAATAGCTTTAATTTCCATGAATATCTTTTAATTCCTCTCTGTCTACCCTAGCTTCCTTATCATCATAAGCTGATTTACTGAATATTTTTTCTGCTTCAATTAAATCTAATCCT
>USPX01000393.1 GCA_900556665.1 uncultured Eubacteriales bacterium | reverse complement strand
TCGCGGTATGTTTGCCTTTGTTATTTGGGACAGAGAAGAGCAAGTACTCTTTGGTGCTCGTGACCACTTTGGTATTAAACCTTTCTACTATACACTTTTCGATAATAACTTCGTGTATGGTTCAGAAATTAAAGCTATCCTTGAACATCCAGAAGTTAAAAGAGAACTTAATGAGGAAGCTCTTGAAAACTATTTAACATTCCAATACTCAGCATTACCTGAAACTTTCTTTAAAGGTATTTTCAAATTACCACCAGCACATTATTTCGTGCTTAAAGATGGTAAAATGTCAATGACTCGTTATTGGGAACCAGTATTTGATGCCAAAGAAGATACTCTTGAAAACTATGTAGATGCTATTGATAAACAAATGAAAGAATCAATTGAAGCACACAAAATTAGTGATGTAGAAGTTGGTTCATTCTTATCAAGTGGCGTAGACTCAAGTTATGTAGCAAGTTGCTTTGGTGGAGATCATACTTTCACAGTAGGCTTTGCTAACGAAAAATATAATGAAATCAGCTACGCTGAAGAACTTTCAAAAGAAATTAACATCCCTAATACAAACAAGGTAATTACTCCAGAAGAATACTGGAATGTACTTCCTAAAGTACAATATCACATGGATGAGCCTTTAGCTGACCCGGCAGCTGTGGCATTATACTTCGTTTGTCAGCTTGCTAGTCAAACTGTAAAAGGTGTACTTTCTGGAGAAGGTGCGGATGAATTCTTCGGTGGATATAATATCTACAAAGAACCTCTTGATTCAGCTGGATATCGTAAACTACCAAAAGGCTTAAGACGTTTCCTTGCTAGCATTGCAAAAGCAATTCCATTTAGCTTCAAAGGCAAAAACTTCTTAATCCGTGCAAGTAAAGACTTAGAAGAACGTTTCTTAGGAAATGCTTATATGTTCTCACCTGAAGAACGTAAAAAACTTCTTAAAATCCAAACTAATGCCATTGATCCATTTGAATTTGTAAAACCTATTTACGATAAAGTTCAAGACAAAGATGATATCACAAAAATGCAATATTTAGATATGCACATGTGGCTTGCTGGAGATATCCTCCTTAAAGCTGATAAAATGAGTATGGCACACTCTCTCGAAGTACGTGTCCCATTCCTTGATAGAAAGGTATTTGAAGTAGCTTCTAAAATCCCTACTAAATACCGTGTAAACAAAGAAAATACAAAATATGCAATGCGCCTTGCAGCTAAACGCAACTTACCTCAAAGCGTGGCAAACAAGAAAAAACTTGGCTTCCCTGTACCAATTCGTGTATGGCTTAAAGAAGATAAATATTACAACATCGTAAAAGATGCTTTCACATCTAAAGTTGCTAATAAATACTTCCATACAGAAAGCCTCGTTGCTCTTTTAGATGATCATAGAGCTGGTAAAGCTGATAACAGCCGTAAGATTTGGACAGTATTTATGTTCCTTACATGGTACGATGAATACTTCACAAAAGCTACAGCTTAATATACAAAATAGCCATGAATGAATCCCTTCATTCATGGCTATTTTTACCTCTTTAAACCAATACTATTATTTTTCAATAGTATTGATTTTCAAATACACATTTTTCATTATCACTTATTAATACAACATTAACCACACTTGTGTGGCCTTTTCCTCTAAACTCTAATGACTTTTCTTCAAATTTACTATTATGGAATCTAATTATTTCTTCTTGTCCAGCTCCTATGATATATTCGTCTGGCAATTCATAAGTATATTCTTTTAGAGCTTCTTCCATTCCAAACGCCTTAAAATCTTCCTTAATCATTAAATGAACCTTAAATGGACCTACTGTATGCCTACTACAGTTTTTAACTTTCATATAGCCCTCAGGCTGTGCATACACAATGATTTCCTCTCCTGCTTCTTTATAACTTTCTACAATACCCTCTCTATTTTCTTTCATTCCTTCAATGGACTCTTCATCTATGTAATATTTTTCCCATCCCATCCTTATATTAGATTCTTCTCTATTAAGATAGATGGCATTTAAATCCTTTTGAAAGCTCTTATACACTTTAATTCCTAATTCATTTGCATTTTGAAGGACAACACCTAATAATGCAAGAATTATTACTTGTTTTATAGCTGGATGAAAAAACTTCCTGGCCTTCTTAAGTATATCCCATTGTAATTCACCAATTAATTTAGCCCCACTTACCCATACAACAATCAAAACTATTATTGCACTTGCGTTTATAAATCCACATTCTTTGTATTCTATTGGTGGTATAATACGCTCTATAAACTTTTGAGGATTATTATTACTATGACTTAATAGTATTCCCCCACTATAAAAATGATGATATATATAATCCTATTCTTCAATTGCTTATTTTCTACTTTCTGCATATTCATCTTCCTCATACTTAAATCACCTTAACTTATCTATTAATTTCCCACCAGATTTTAAAAAG
>USPX01000392.1 GCA_900556665.1 uncultured Eubacteriales bacterium | reverse complement strand
CTGTAGCAGGAGTTATTCGTGCTTGCATATCTGGAGAAATGTCAAAACCTAATCCAGAAATATTGCCACAATCTATTCACGATTATACTTTAAGTGTAAGTGAAGCTGAAAAGAAATATAATCGCTTTATCGAAAAGTTAAAGGACACTGATGTGCCTTTTGAAACAGGTCAGTTCCAAGCGGATATGAAAGTAAGCCTATTAAATGATGGGCCAGTGACATTATTGCTTGATAGTGAGAAAACTTTTTAAGGCCATAAAAAACAGGATGTAAAATATACATCCTGTTTTTTATATACAAAATATAGTATAGGGTGCAGCTAAAGAATAAATGCTAAGAAGTTGTATCATGATAATAACAAGTGATAGATATGGTAAAAATATAAACAGCATAGTATAATAAACTGATAATATAAACAAAAGTGGAGGTTAAATATGATTGCAAATATGACAGTAGGTATGATACAAGAGCATACATACTTTTTTATAGATGATAAAACAAAACATGGTTTTATAGTTGATCCAGGTGAAGAAGGCGAACGTATCTTAAAATATATCAAGCAAGAAGGGTTCGTTATTGAAAAAATCCTTATTACACATGGACATTTTGATCATATAGGTGCAGTAAGCTATTTAAAAGAAGCTTTAAATGTACCAGTTGTGATTCATACTGAAGGGGAAAAATATCTTGAAGATGCAAGCTTAAATCTTTCAGGTTCATTTACAGGAGGGTTTACATTACAAGCTGATGAGTATGTGAATGAAGGGGATGAAATTGTATTAGCAGCGAATCCAGAAATGAAGCTTTCTGTTATTCATGTACCTGGTCATACTTTAGATGGGGTAGCTTTTTATGCAGCTAAAGAAGGCGTAGCCTTTGTAGGGGATATTATCTTTGAAGGCGCAGTAGGTAGAAGTGACTTCCCAGGTGGAAATGGGGCATTATTATTACAAGGTATTCGTGAAAAAATATTTACATTACCAGATGAAACAGTTTTATGTCCAGGACATGGTGATACAACAACTGTAGGCAGAGAAAAAGCAACAAATCCTTATTTTAATATGGATATCTAGTAATTTATAAGGCGTTTATTTTTAGCATAATTTTATAGAATAACAAAAGAAGAGAGTGAAAAAGTGATTGAATTAAAATGTGTGGGACATTCGGCTGAATATGAAATCACCAATGTCATTAATTTATTTGAACCCTATACAACCAAAGATTATAAATTAGAAGCAATATTTAAGTCACCAGTAGCAACAGCTATTTTATTTGAAGACGATCAAGAAGTTTTTAGAGCTGCTTTTACAGTGACAGAAACTAAAGATGAGCTTAAAAATAAAAAGGTGATGAAACAAGGTCTCAAAAAAGCCGTATATAAAGTGCTAAGCCTTGCAACAGGTAAAGAGATGCCATGGGGAAGCTTAACAGGTATTAGACCAACAAAACTTGTACATGAGCAGTTTAAATATAATCGCAGTGATGAAGAGATTGCAAGATATATGCAGGAAGAATATTTTGTAAGTCCTAGTAAATGTGACATGATGATTAAAGTAGCCAAAGCAGAGCGTGAAATCCTTGCTAAAAATAAGCCTGAGGAAGTAAGTTTATATATTGGGATTCCATTCTGTCCAACACGCTGCGTATATTGTTCATTTACAGCGTATTCTTTAAAAGTAAAAGGTAACTTAGTAGATGCTTACTTAGAAGCACTCTGTAAGGAAATTACAGCAGTAGCCGAGATGAAAAAAGATGCTACAATTCGTAGTTTATATATTGGTGGAGGGACACCAACAAGTTTAAATGAAGCACAGCTTGAACGTCTATTAAAACATGTAGCAGCAAGCTTTGATTTATCTCAAATTGAAGAGTATACTATTGAAGCTGGTAGACCAGATACGATTACAAAAGATAAACTACGTATTATGAAAGAACAAGGTGTAGGACGTATCTCTATTAATCCACAAAGTATGCGCCAAAAAACATTAGATGCCATTGGTAGAGCTCATAGTGCTGAAGATATTAAACGTGTGTTTAATGAGGCAAGAGAACTTGGACATACTGAAATTAATATGGATATGATTTTAGGACTTCCAGGAGAAACAGTAGAAGATGTAGCTTATACTTTAGAAGAACTTGGTAAATTAGGCCCAGAAAACATTACAGTGCATACAATGGCTATTAAACGTGCTTCAAGACTGCGTGAAGAACTTCGTGAAAGTGAAGGGAATATCATCTTAACACAAGGTGAAGTGATTCAACAAATGCTTAACCTATGTGAAGAGAAGATGGCACAATTAGGTCTTGAACCTTATTATATGTACCGTCAAAAAAATATGCTTGGAAACTTTGAAAACGTAGGTTATGCAAAACCAGGTACTGAATGTGTGTATAATATTGAGATTATGGAAGAAAAGCAAAGCATTATTGCACTAGGAGCAGG
>USPX01000391.1 GCA_900556665.1 uncultured Eubacteriales bacterium | reverse complement strand
CCTCAGAATCATCTGATGCATATATTTCAAATGCATGGGCAAATCCTTTACCACCAGCATCTCTTCTTGATGCAAATGCCATTTTGCTTATTTCTTGCATCTCACCTAAATCAAATATTACTTCATTTGAGAATGATTCACTATTTTGAGTATTAGTCTCCCAGTGAGTATTCATATTGCCATCTATAGCATTAGTTATTACACTATTTCCGTAATGTCCTGCATTGTTGCTTATTCCTACTACTGGTAATTTAAACTCTTCATTGTATTTATCTAAATTATCGAAACTTCCGTATTTAGATTTTTTCACTGTATAATCTTCTGATACTGTAACATATATTTTCTTTTTAGTTACATTGTTATCAGAGTCAGTTACTTTATATACAACTTCAAATCTTCCTATTTTGTTTTCTTCAAAATTATTTGATTCAATTTCAATTTTAGAAGTTATATTTCCATCTTCAGCATCTGTTGCTGTGATACCTTCCATTATATTAAAATCTTCACCAATTTTTAAAGATTTATTTTGTGCATTTATTTTAGGTTCAGCATTATTTGTTGTTAGTTTTGGATTTGCTATTACAGCATGATCAGATGTATTTCCATTTCCACCATCATGTACTTCTATTATTAATTCCCTTACACCTTTAACAGGAACATTTATATAAGCCATATTATCTGCATGCTTTATAACATTTGTAGTTGCTAAAGTTTTACCATCACCTATTACTTTAAATGTTATACTAGAATTATTTTGAGCTTGTATCAACATATCTACTCCAAGTAGAACTTCAAATTTATCATATTCTTTATCAGATAAATCATAAGTTATTTTCCCATTTGCATGTATCCCAAAACCTTTATCAAATGCTTTTATATCTCCATTTACTCTACCTTTTATATCAGTATTTCTTCTTGGTGTACCCCATTGAGTAGTTGCAGATTTCCATTCTTCATCTGATAAATAATCATATTGACTTACTACTTCAACTTTTACAGTTTTCTCTGTAGTTATATTTTCATCCTCTACTATATATTTAACTTCATATTCACCTTTTTTATTAGTATCTACATTGTGTTCAACTTTAACTTTTGATGTTATATCTTCTCCTACATGAGTAAGTGCTTTAACATAATCCATTGGATTAAATTCTTCTTTAAGCTCTAAAGTTATTGAATCTTGTTGTATATTTATACTTGGTTTAAATGAATTTATTTCAACTTTATCACCAGTTTTTAAGTTAACTGCATAAGGAACTACTTCATATTCAATATTTTCATCATGACTTGCATTAGTATCTATATAACTATTGCCTGAAGTAAATCCTATTACTTGTCCATTTTTAATTATTTCATAACCAAGTAGATCATCTTTCATATCTTTATTAATATCCATACTTAATTTTATTCCAGAATCTAATTTAGATAATGAAACTTCTAAGTTAGTATCACCATTATCAAATCCATTACCTTTGTAATTCATGGCTTTAGTATTCAGATACCATATTTTTTCCTTTGACTCAGGTAATCTTTTTAAATCATTTTTACATTCTTCTGATAAAGTAAATCCATATCTTTCAAAATAATAAGTTAAGTTTACACCTAAAATTTCTGAAGAATAAGTGGCAAGTATGTCTTTCTTTTCTTGATAATCTTTTGGATTAGGTCTTTTTTCTCTATACATTGCCTCTAACTCTGGCCAGTAAGTATCTTTCTTTAACTGTAACTGCCAAAACATTGCTAGTTGTTGACCGTAATCAAACTCCTCAAAACCTTTTGTAGATTCTTCAGGTGCTAACATACTATACATATTGTTATAATTAACTCTATCTCCTTTTCCATTATTTATTGCTGCATAGTTTGCCCACATATTATTAGTTACTTCGCCCCATGTTCTAGGCTTTATATCCATTTGATGACCAAGTTCATGAATAGTACCCCATATAATATCATTCATACTATTTTTATCAGTTCTTAAAATTATTTCTTGTATATGTCTTTGAATACCTATATGGTCAGATGCTGCATAAGCTGCTCCATATGGTTGCATCAATCTTATAGCTGCTCTAATATTTGTAGAGTCATTTGTAGGATTACTTTCATCATCTTTTAACCCTGCAAATGCAATAGCCTGCTCTATTTGTTTATTCCAAACATCAATACTTTCTTCAATATCAATCCCTTCGTTTACATATACTTGATAGGCTGCTTTTGTAGTTCCTGTAAGCATTAACCTCTTTGTATTAAACTCAAATATATCTACTGTTGTATCTGGATTTTCATCTAATTTCCTCTTATATTCTTTTAACTCTTCTAGGAATTCTTCTTTATTGTCTCCTACATTAAATAATGGGAAATTTTCTCCACCATCTATACGAACCACTGGAGCTTTCCCTTGTTGCTGTGGAGTATACTTATTTACTAAATATACCGCTCCACCTTTAG
>USPX01000390.1 GCA_900556665.1 uncultured Eubacteriales bacterium | reverse complement strand
GCTATTTTTTATAGTACTTATGATTTGGGCAGATTTCAAAGATGGGGTATCATTAGTAGAAGCTATAATAGAAAACGGATATACGCTTATGAACTGGAGCTTTTGGATAGTTATACTTAGAGTATCTTATAATCTTAATGAAACATATATATATGAAGAGGGAGTACTCTCATTGGTGCACTTTTCAAAATGGGAGAATATAGTAGGCTATAGGTGGCAAAAATATCCTAATAAAAAGGGAGATAGCTATGCTTTACAACTTAGGTTAAAGAAAAACAATAGTAAAAAAGAAAGTATGTTTTCAGGAGCACTTACTATATGGGTAGAAGATAAACAAAGACCAGAGATTATCAAGCTCATGGAAGAGAGAGACATACCTTATCGTACATATATGTAGGAAGATAAGCTCATTAGAAAAGGGCAAAATGCTTGAATTTACAGAGCTAGGGGCTTATCATAAGAATAAAGTATAATAAAGGGGAGTGAATCAATGAAAGCAAATAGACAAGGATATGATTATATGCCACAAAGTAGTGGGCCATCATGGATTGCTATTATTATATTAATGATTGTTTTTTGGCCTGTAGGGATATATTTATTATACAAAAGATTGAAAGTAGATCGTAAAGCAGCAATAAGGTCAGGTAGATTTTTAAATGGTTTTGGGATTACTTTAATTGTACTAGGTGGTTTGGCTATAATAGGAGATTCAAGTACTGCGGCAGTGGCAATTTCCTTCATTATTTTAGGTGTTGTTCTAATAAGGACAGGGTCTAAAAATAAGAAACAAGCTATGCGTATTAGACAGTATATTGCACTTATTATTAATCAACACATTACTTCATTAGATGAATTAGCACGTGCTACTGGAAATACATATGTTGTAGTATGTGATGATTTAAATAAGATGATAGAAAAAGGCTATTTACCAGGTGCCTATTTAAATTTATCTATTAGGCAAATTATGTTGCCAGGTCAACAGGCACCAATTTATAGAGCTAATGCACAAGGTACTAGAAGACAAGCGAGAACTAAGGTAATAAGTTGTAAAGGCTGTGGTGCTGAAATGATTGTAGCAGAGGGAACTATTAGAAAATGTGAGTATTGTGGAACACCTCTTCAAGGTTAAGAAAAGAATTATAACAGAGTGGAAACTTATGGCATGAATAATTGCTAGAATAAGACCAGTGTGGTTATAATAAAGATAAACCATAATTTATATAGAGGTGGAATATGTCAGCAGTAGAAAAACAATTTCAAGAAGAACTTATTAAAAATTGCCAGTTAGCAGAAAAAGAGTGTCCAGGTTATAGGTCTGCACGTTTCCTTCAAACAGTAGAGAAGTTTGGAGCTGTAAAAACAGCTAAAGAAATCATTAGAAAAGGTAGAACTTCTGATGACTTTGAGAAACTTCAAGAAGCAGGTCTTTTAAAATATACAATGGAAGCACTTATTGTAAAAGCACAGTATGGTGACCTTTTTACAGATGATGAAGTAAATAGTTGCTATGAAATTCTCTGTGAATATGGTTATTATTAAAAAGTAGTATATTAAGCTATAAATAATAAATTAAAGGTCTATAAAATGAGGTGATTCACCTTGTTTTATAGACCTTTAATTTTATATACACAGTATAAATATGATATACTGGACATAAAATTTAATAGACATAAAAGGAGAGAATAGATGTATAGCTTTAAAAATGACTATAGTGAAGGCGCACACCCTAGCATTATAGAAGCGCTAGTTAAATCAAATTTAGAACAAACAGGAGGATACGGGCAAGATCCTTATACAGCAGAAGCAGTACGTTTAATTAAAGCAAAAATAAAAGAGGAGAATGTAGATATCCATCTTTTAGTGGGAGGTACACAAACAAATCTTACAGCCATTTCAGCCTTTTTAAGACCACATGAAGCTGTAATTGCAGTGGAAACTGGTCATGTATGTGTTCATGAAACTGGGGCTATAGAAGCTACAGGACATAAAGTGATTGCAGTGCCAAGTGAAGATGGAAAAATAAGAGCGCAGCAAATCTTAAAGGTATTAGAAGAGCACACAGATGAACATATGGTGAAACCAAAGCTTGTTTATATTTCAGATTCTACTGAAATAGGTACAATCTATACTAAATCAGAGTTAGAGGCTATTAGTGCAGTTTGCAGAGCCAATGGACTTTATTTATTCTTAGATGGCGCCCGTATGGGCTGCGCATTAATGTGTAAAGAAAATGACTTAAAAATGGAAGATTTTCCACGTTTAACAGACGCCTTTTATATTGGTGGAACTAAAAATGGTGCATTAATGGGAGAAGCAATCGTCATTTGTAATCCTGCTTTAAAAGCTGATTTTAGATATCATATTAAACAAAAAGGAGGGCTATTAGCTAAGGGGAGACTTCTTGGAATTCAATTTGCACAGTTATTTAAAAAAAACTTATTTTTTGAACTTGCGGCT
>USPX01000389.1 GCA_900556665.1 uncultured Eubacteriales bacterium | reverse complement strand
AGGTGTTGCTGTTTCTGCATTCCCTCTTAAATTTTTAAATTCTATTTCCTGCATTGTTATTCCCCCTATGTTTTTTATTTAATACCCCTATTATATTAAGGGCTACTAACCTAAAATTTTTTGCCTTACATCATTTAAATTCATCTTCATGCTAAAATATGTACTTTTAACGGCGCCTTCTAAATCAGGTGATAAGTTAGAATGAATATAATAAGTACTGAGCCCCATTTGCTTTGCCCCTAAAATATCGCATACATAATCATTCCCAATCATAATAGTCTCCTCTGCATTGAGACCATATTTCTCAAGAGGTTGTTTATAAAATGCTGCATCTGGCTTCTTGCAGCCATATTCTGAAGAAATAAAAATGTCATCAAATAGCGCTTCAATGCCTAAATACTTAAGCTCATAACGGGTAAAATGTTTTGTGCATTAGAAAGCAGATAAACCTTCTTGCCCTTTGCTTTTAAGCTTTGTAATAATTCCTTTGCCCCATCATAAAGCTTAATATAGTCTGTGGACATAATACGAAACATTTGTCCTGCATAAATACTTTGAGTTAAATCGGCTTCAACACCTTTACGTATAAATAAATTTTGAAACACATATTCTAGCTCAATTTCAGGGTAAGCTTCATGGGTGTCATCTTGCTTTTTCGCTATGCCCTTAGACCCTTTTTGCTTTTGCCTTATCTTTTCTCTTTCCACTTCTTCTAAATAGCTCTGCTTTAATTCTTCAGCTGTATACTGGGCTCCATAAAATCCATAAAAAACACTTAACTTCTCCCAGAGCTCAGTCTTTTCTTCATCTGTATGAATATCTACTAAGGTGCCATATAAATCAAATAAATAATTTGTATACATCTGTGCCTCCATCATCTCTATTTTATAGTCTCTACATAGTCTTATTATAACACCTCAAATAATCAAAAAGAAGCTATAGCGAAGGTCTTTCCTCACCATAACTTCTTTTGGTTTATGTATCTTAATCTATATCTATTAACCCTTCTCTTAAATGTGGTTTGCTACTTCAAAAGCATCCCAAATGCTGTACATAATATTCGCAACTTTTTTAGCATCGCCTAATAAGTAGATTTCAGGTACATCGAATTGTACTTCTTGATATAAACTATCTTCTTCTTTGTAACCTACAGCTAAAATGACACTATCACATTTTACTTCTTTATTTTCACCATTGCAGCTTATTGTTGCAACGCCTTCCTCATAGCTAAGCACTTTAGAAGAAGTCATTACTTCTACGCCTTCATATGGCACAAGACGTTCAAGCATTTCTTTATTGGCATGACATAAAGGTGCATTGACAGCAAGTATATGTGGCATTGCTTCTACAAGTGTTACTTTTTTGCCTTGTTGTGCTAGCCATAAAGCTGTTTCACATCCTACAAGTCCTCCGCCCACAACAACTGTTTCATTCCCAGCATCTTTGGCATTTGTTAAGACATCTGCTGCTGCATAAACATGGGCATCATCTCCAAGTGACATCATTTTTGGATTAGAACCTGTAGCCACAATGACTGTATCATATTGTCCATTTAAAATGTCTTCTTTAGTAACTGCTTTATTTAATGTGACAGATACTTTTAAGAGTTCTAATTGTTTTTCATAATAAGCAATAAGTGCTAAATCATCTTCTTTGAATTTAGGTGCACCACCAGGGATAAGGTTACCACCAAGTCTGCTGCCTTTTTCAAAGAGCTCTACTTGATGACCTCTTGTCGCTAATACTCTCGCAGCTTCCATACCAGCTACGCCCCCACCAACAATCATGACTTTTTTAACTTTTGTAATAGGTTCATAACGTGTCACACGTTCTCTAGCTGCTTGTGGATTAACGGCACAGTTAATCATAGAGAATTCTTGAATACGTCCCATACAACCTTCTTGACAAGAAATACATGGGCGTACTTCGTCATATCTATCGGTACGTAATTTATTAACGTAATCAGGATCAGCAAGTAATGGTCTACCTAAGCTGATGATATCACAATCGCCATTTTCAAGAGATGCTAAAGCCATATCCGGATTATCCATACGTCCTGCACATAAAACAGGCACATCTACCACTTCTTTAACCATCTTACAGAATTTACGGTAAGGTCCTTTTTCTAAATACATTGGTGGGTGATTCCACCACCAAGCATCATATGTCCCAACGTCTGTATCTAATGCATCGTAGCCATATTGTACTAATAATTTAGCAGCTTCTAAACCTTCTTCGATGTCACGGCCTTTTTCTTCGAATTCCTCTCCTGGAAGTGCCCCTTCACGCCAATCTTTGATCATACTCTTTAGGCTAAAGCGAAGGGCTACTGGGAAGTCTTCCCCACATCTTGATTTGATTTCTTCTACGATTTCTTTTGCTAAACGTAAACGATTTTCAAGGCTTCCACCATATTCGTCTGTTCTTTGGTTAAACATAGAAATAGCGAATTGGTCAAT